>NZ_JAAOHT010000014.1:0-70990 GCF_011440255.1 Haloarcula sp. JP-Z28
GCCGGGCCTCCTGCCAGGGCAGTTCCGCAACAGGGTGGTCGGCGACGACAAGGCCGCGGATGAGGCCGACAGTCAGCGCCTGTAGTCCGATCATGTCCTTGGCGTGGGGCTGGGTCGGGAGCGGGCGATACTCGATGCGGAGCGACTTTTCAGTGCTTGCCCCGTCGACGGGGGCTCCGCCGACGACACAGCGGAGCCAGCGCCAGTAGGTCCCACGCTTGTGGTCGAACTCCCAGAAATCGTCTTCGAATTCTGTCCGGTCGTCATCGTGCAGGAATTCCCGCAGGAACGGCGCGAACAGGTCGTCGTCGACGACGCGACCGACGACATCCGTCGTGTCGTCGAGGTCTTGCGGGACTCGGACCTTTGGGTTCTCACTGGTGTTGACCGACTGTTCGAAGGCCGCGATACGGAGTTCGTGATGGGTGGTCTCACAGAGCCACTCGCCGTCGGTGTCACCGTACATCTCGGCGGGGAGGAACGGCGAGTTCACCGATAGCGCGAGCAGTGGCCCGAGCGTCCGTATCGCGGCGTTGTAGTACTCGGGGAACGCCGCGGCGTCCGGAATCTGGAGGTGTGGCTGGATCGAGGTGGCCAGCGACTCGAACAGAATCGTCGGGAACGACCCGCTGTATCCCGGCACGTCGAAGTCGATGCTGCCGCCAGCGTGGTCCAGCGCTTCGTTGTCTAGTGCCACGTATCTGGGAGCCTGCCGCATGTTGTCCGCGAGGACGACCCCGTCGTTCATCTCGTGCGCCGAGAGATACTCTTTGCTGCCTTCCTCGGGCGGAATGGTCCACATCGCGTCAAGGACGAGTTCGCAGTTGTGTTTGCTCGCCTGCTGGCGGGCCTGTTTCGTCTGCATCTCTACTGCCGTCGTCTGGACCTCCATTCCGGTCTGGTCGAAGCTGTTCGGTTTGGTGTTGACTTCGGCGTTGTGCAGACCCAGTTCCTTGTTGGCCTCGCCCTCGAACACCACGTCGGGCAGGCGGGTCAGTCGCCCTTCCCAGTCTTCGGGGTCCATGTACGGCTCGTCGTCTTCTTCCTCGACCGACGACTCAACGGCCGACTCGGCCTCGTTTTCGGGTGTCTCAGGTTCGTCGTCGGCCAGCGGGCTGTCCGGGTCGATGTCGAGCGACGGCCCCTCCCCGGGACCAAACGCGTCGTCGGACTCGTCAGCGGCGTCGCCGGTGTCTTGATCCAGTGACTCATCTCCAGCGGGTTCCAGCGGATCGCCCTCGTCTGGCTCCAGCGACGCCCCGCCGCCGTTTGGCTCCAGTGATGCGCCACCGCCGCTTTCGGGCTCCGCCGGCGCGTCGAGCGACCCGCTCCAGGCAGCCTCGCTCGATCCGCTCAGGTCGTCGTCGAGGTCCTCTTCGGTGGCTTCCTCGCTGTCTTCCGCATCGTCCGGTTCGGGCGGGTCCGGCTCGGCGTTGATGGCGTACAGCTCGATCTCCAGACCGACGGAGAACGCTTCGTTGTCGAACTCCCCGGATTCGATGGCTCTTCGGAGCTGCATCGCCTGTTCGTCGACCCGCTCAGTGAACGCCGCGGCAGTCTCGTCAGCGAGCGACCGGGTCACCAGGTCGACGATATCGTCCATGCACGGTACTGTGTGTGTTCTTCCATTATAAGTGACCCGTCGTGTCCGGCGTGACGTTACTCGAAGAGATCCTCGTGGCGAGCCGCGAGGTTGGCGTAATCGCCGGAGCTGAACGCTTCGAACACTTCGTTGGGGTCGATCGTGGTCTCGGACAGCGGCGTCACTGTGGCCGGGCTCCCGCGGACAAAGGACTCCGCGGGCACCTCGTAGCCTGGTGGAACAACCGTCCCCATCGCGACGATAGAGCCCTCGCCGATGGTGGCGTCGCTGACCGTCGAATTGAACCCAACGAGCGCCCCGTCGCGTACATGGGCGTCGTTGAGGACGGCTCCGTGGCCGACCATCACCTTCTCGCCGACGGTCGAGGCGTGGACGATGGCCCCGTCACCGATCGCCGATTCGCGGCCCACCTCGACGGGGGCCACGTCGCCACGCAACACGACACCGGGCCAGACGTTCGCGTTCGGGCCGATGGTGACATCACCCACCAGTGTCGCCTCGCGGCTGACGTGGGCGTATCCGTGGATATCTGGCGTGGCTCCTTCGAAGGCGTACTCTCGGTTGTCCATACTGCCACCATCGTGTCGGCGGCTCGAAAAGATACCGGTCAGAACGGGGTGCTACCGGTAGTATAGCTGCTATCGAGCACGTCCGTCCCGCAACCGCCAGCGACACCTGAGCTATTCGATGTGGACGACGAGAACGGGGACGGGCGCGCTCTGGACGACCCGCTCGGTGACGCTCCCGAGATTTGCGACCCGGTCTCGTCCGGTTCGGCCGTGGGTCCCCATCACGATGACATCAATGTCTTCCTCCTCGGCGTAGTCGGTGATTGTCTTGTGGGGAATCCCTTCTGCCATGGTCGTGACGACTTCGACGCCGGCTTCCTCGCCGCCGACCACGATGTCGTCAAGCGCGACATCTCCCTCTTCCTCCAGCGACTGACGCACCTCGTCTTGATTGGCCTTGTCGGCCGCGACGTAGAGCCGCCTGTCCACGACGTACAGTCCATGGAGAGTCGCGTCGTTGTCACGCGCGATCGAGGTGGCGTGTGCGAGCGTCTCTGTCGTTCCCGAACTGCCGTCTGTGGCCACGAGCACCGAATCGTACATATCCGGCTTCTCATGCGAACCGTGCCCACATAGTACTCCCTATCACGCTGACACGGCCCGTGGCTGTCCAACCGACGGTGTAACCGTCGATTCAGTTTCCGTCGTTCAGTGTATAACTGTTCTAACCATTATTTGTCAACAGGAATACTTTTGCCAGTCCCTGCGCATTAATTTCTATACGATGCAGGGGAGCACGCAGCCAGATGATACACGGGCAGAACTGTACGTTCGTTCACTGCTGCCCGACGGGCACACGCAGCAACAGGCTGCGGTTATCGACCGAATTAAGCGGTTGTCGGACACTGATGTTTTGTCGGACTTTAGCGTTCAGGTCATTGGTCGGCAGATACCGTCCACACCAGCGGAGGCACGGACCGAACTGGGACTCTTCGCACTCAACCGGGTGAGCGTCTTTCAGGAATGGGCAAAACGCAACAAATGTTCACTCGAACCTGCGTTTCAGGTCCGGTCGGTTGACTCTGAGATGTCGGGGGAGCAGTACCGGGCGATCGTGTTCCCGGTCCAACTATTAGCCGAGTACACCGGGTCGGAACTCAGGTGCGTGACGCCGCATACGGCCGACGGGGAGACTGTCACTGTCATGGACCGGCTTACCATGCTTGAAGGCGAGGAAGAACTGGCGCTCTCATCGCTGGAGCGGGCAAGCGCAGCACGGCCACCGGCCCAGTCTGACCTGCCGGCGGCCGACACTGTCGATGAGGATTCGGACCCGCCGTTGCCAGAGTAACACCAGCGTCGCCCGCGTCTCAATACACTTATCCCCGGCCGCCGTCGTATCCTCGGATATGAGCACGGTCACGGTCACGCTGCCCGACGGGACCCCACTAGAGGTCGAACGCGGCAGCACGGTCGAGGATGTCGCCTACGAAATCGGGCCAGGGCTGGGTGACGACACGGTCGCCGGCGTTGTCGACGGCGAACTTGTCGACAAACACGCGCCGTTGACAGCGGACGTCGAACTCGAAATCGTCACCGAGAGCAGTGACGAGTATCTCGATGTGCTTCGTCACTCCGCTGCCCACGTCTTCGCACAGGCCCTGCAGCGCCTTTACTCCGACGCGAAGCTCACAATCGGGCCGTGGACCGACAACGGGTTCTACTACGACATCACCGGCGTCGACATCGACGAGGACGACCTCGAAGCCATCGAGGCCGAAGCCGAGGAGATCATCGAGGAGGACCTCGACATCGAACGCGAACTTGTCGACCGCGACGACGCCTTCGAGCGCTACGAGGACAATCAGTTCAAACAGGACATCCTCGAAACTGAGGCCGCGGACGACGAGGAGGTCTCTTTCTACACCCAGGGCGAGTTCGAGGACCTCTGTCAGGGCCCCCACGTCGAATCGACCGGCGAAATCGGCGGCTTCGCGCTGCTTGAAATCTCGGCGGCCTTCTGGCGCGGCGAGGAAGAGAACGAGACGCTGACTCGTGTGTACGGAACCGCCTTCCCGACGGAGGACGCGCTCGATGAGTTCCTCGAACAGCGCCGCAAGGCCGAGGAGCGCGACCACCGCAAGATCGGCCAGGAGATGGACCTGTTCTCCATCGACGAGACGACCGGGCCGGGCCTGCCGCTGTACGAACCCAACGGCAAGAAGATCCTCAACGAACTCTCGGACTATGTTGCCGGCCTCAACCGTGACGCCGGCTACGACGAGGTCGAGACGCCCCACGTCTTCCGCACCGAACTCTGGAAGAAGTCGGGCCACTACGAGAACTACGTTGACGACATGTTCCTGCTCGATGTCAACGACGAGGAGTACGGCCTGAAGCCGATGAACTGTCCCGGCCACGCCACCATCTTCGAGCAGAATTCCTGGAGCTACCGGGACCTACCGGTGCGGTACTTCGAGGACGGGAAGGTGTACCGCAAAGAGCAGCGCGGCGAACTCTCCGGGCTCTCCCGGACCTGGGCCTTCACCATCGACGACGGCCACCTGTTCGTCCGCCCGGACCAGATTGAGGAGGAAGTGCTGGCGACGGTCGACATCATCCTCGATACGCTTGACACCTTCAATCTCGACTACACCGTCCAGTTCGCCACCCGGCCCGAGAAGTCCGTCGGCGGCGACGAGATCTGGGAGAAAGCCGAATCCCAGCTTGAATCTGTCCTTGAGGAGCAGGACATCGACTACGTCGTTGAGGAGGGCGACGGTGCCTTCTACGGCCCGAAGATCGACTTTGCCTTCGAGGACGCGCTCGGTCGCCACTGGGACGGCCCGACCGTCCAACTGGACTTCAATATGCCCGAGCGGTTCGACCTCTCCTACACCGGTGAGGACAACGAGGAGCACCGCCCGGTGATGATCCACCGCGCGCTGTATGGCTCCTACGAGCGGTTCTTCATGGTGCTGACCGAGCACTACAACGGGAAGTTCCCGCCGTGGCTCGCCCCCGAACAGATCCGTCTGCTGCCAGTCAGCGACGACAACATCGCCTACTGCGAGGAGATTCAGGATGAACTCGATGACTTCCGGGTCACTATCGAGGACCGTTCCTGGACTGTCGGCAAGAAGATTCAGCAGGCCCACGACGACCGCGTTCCCTACATGTGTGTCATCGGCGACAACGAGGAGGAAGCGGGGACCATCTCGGTTCGTGACCGCAAGGAACGCGAAGAGAAAGACATCGACATCGCCGAGTTCCGCGACCACCTCGAAACTGAGGTCGAGCAGCAACGAACCGCTGTGACGTTCCTCGCCGGCCGATAGCCGCTGTTCGCTCGGCTGATCCTTGCTGCCGATGTACTGACTCCCGGAATAGCTCGGGCGCGTTCTTTTAACCCCGGCGGGCGAGCCGGCCTGTATGACAACTGACAGCGGTGAGTCGAGTGACACCATGCGGGGGCGCGCCGCGGGGGACACGCGACTCCTCTGGTTCCTCCTTGATGCGGACCGCTGGCTCGTTACCGCCCTCCTCTCCGGTGTCCTGCTCTGTGGGATTCTCGTCGTCGGGCTCTTGCATCCGAAACCGGCCATGACGTTGCTGACTCGCGGTGACCCGGTCGAAACGCTGTTTCAGGCGCTGATTACGGGGACCATAACCGCAGTAACACTGGTCCTGACACTGAACCAGCTCGTCCTCTCACAGGAACTCGGTGCGGTGGGTGATCAGCGCGAACGGATGAACGGGTCGATGCAGTTCCGCGCCGACGTTGCTGACGCCGTCGACACGCCAGTCAGTCCGGCAGAGCCCTCGGCGTTCCTCCGGTCGCTGGTTCGCGGGACCACCGAACGGGCCGAGAACACCCAGAACGCTGTCGACGAGACGGCACTCGATGACGACCTGACGGCGTTGCTGTCGAACTATCTGGAGGATGTGCGAACAAACGCCGACAGCGTTACCGACCAGCTTGAGGGCGGGACCTTCGGCGAGTTCGATGTCGTCAAGGCCGCGCTGAACTACAACTACTCCTGGAAGCTGTATGCCGGTCGACGTATCCGTGAAGCGTACGCCGACGAACTCACTGACGAGATCGACGACTCGCTTGCGGAACTCGTCGAGACGCTCGAACTGTTCGGCCCGGCCCGGGAACACTTCAAGACGCTGTATTTCCAGTGGGAACTGTCCGACCTCTCCCGGACACTGCTCTACGTCGCCATCCCGGCGCTTACCGTCGCAATCACCTCGTTGTTGTTCCTCGATGTGCAGGATTTCGTCGGCGTCACAGCCGGCGTCCCCGACGCGTTGTGGCTCCTCGCCGTGACGACGACAGCATCCCTGCTTCCGTTCACAGTCCTGATATCGTACATCCTCCGTATTGTCACGATAACCAAACGAACGCTCGCAATCGGCCCGTTCATTCTCCGCGAGACGAACCGGAGTGTCGACGTCGACTGGGAGTGACGCCGGCACATCACCACGGTATAAGTGCCGGTCCGGACTCGCTATGATTATGCAGATTGGTTCGCGTCGGTGTATCCTCAACCCCGTCAGCGGCGACGGCGAGCACGCCGACTACGTTCCGCGGCTGATGGAGGCACGCGGGTTCGGGGTGTACGAAACTCAGGCGGCGGGCGACGCGGTCGAACTCGGCCGCGAAGCCGGGCGGGCTGAGGCCTCTGAGGTCGCCGTCTGTGGCGGCGACGGGACGGTGAACGAGGTTGTCCGCGGACTCAACGACGCCGGCCACCTCGACTCGGTGACGCTGAGCGTCATCCCGGCCGGGACGGCAAACCTTCTGGCCGGGAACATCGGCGTCACAGACATCCAACACGGTGTCGAAATCGCCGATATTGGAGCGACGCGACCGGTCGACGTGGGCATCGCCGACGAGGAGCCGTTTCTCGTCTCCTGTATCGCCGGCCTCCCCGCCGACGCCAGCGTTTCGACTCCACGCGACCTCAAAGAGCGGTTCGGCACGCTGGCGTTTCTGCTCACCGGCGCACAGGAGGCGCTTCGTTTCGACGGGCTCGATATCACCATCGCGGCTGTCGGGGAGGATGGACCGTTCACTTGGTCCGGCGAGGCCACCTGCCTGCTGGTGGGCAACGCCCGCAAGTTCGTCGCCGAAGGTGGGCAAGCAAACATGGAAGACGGCCTGCTCGACGTGGCTATCGTTGAACAGATGCCAACAGGGAACCTCGTCGCGGAGGCCATCGGCCAGCGACTACTGGCGCTTGATACCGACGGCGTGACCCACGTTCGAGCGGACGAGATTACTATCGCCGGACACGGCAAGGAACTCACGTTCAGTCGCGACGGCGAACTCAGCACACACGAGACGCTGTCGCTGTCGGTGCGTGAGACCACACTGACGCTGCGAGTCGGGCCGGGCTACGAGCCGGACCCAGTGTGACGAGACGGCGCGACCGACGGGCAGTGGTGAGTGAGCCGCGTCCGCTTGCGAAATTCCCTGACAGCGCCCCGGATGTTTTTATCGCCGTCCGTCGAGGGAACTGGTATGCCCTCGCTCTCGATGGGCGCGCTCGTGGTCTTCGCGCTCGTCGTTGCCGCCCTGACGCTGTTCGTCACCGAGTGGCTCTCGCCTGATATGACGGCCATCGCTGTCCTCGTCGCGCTGGTCGTGCTGGAACCGTACACCGGCGTCCCGGCGCGGACAGCCATCGAAGGGTTCGCCAGCCCGGCGGTGGTTACCATCGTCGCGATGTACATCCTCAGCGCCGGTGTCGAATCGGCCGGCGTTGTCGACTGGCTGGCCGGACGGCTCGCGGCGCTGACGGGCGGCGACGAACGGCGTCTGCTGACCGCCATCGTCGGCACGACGGGCGTCAGCGCGGGCTTCGTCAACAACACGCCGGTTGTCGCCGTTTTCATCCCGCTGGTCACCGGCCTCTCGGAACGGTACGGTATCTCGCCGTCGAACCTGCTGTTGCCGCTTTCCTTCGCAGCGATGCTCGGCGGGACGCTCACGCTGGTCGGCACTGCGACGAACTTACTCGCGAGCGACCTCTCGGCGCAGTTGCTCGGCCGGCCGTTCTCGATGTTCACGCTGACACCTGTCGGTGTCGTCGTCCTCGCTGTCGGCGTGGGCTACCTGCTGACGGTGGGTCGGGCGCTCGTCCCCGAACGGGTCCATCCCGCGGCCGACTTCACTGAGGAGTTCGAGATGGACCGCCATCTGGCGCAGTTACGGGTTCGCGAGGCGTCCCCACTGGTCGGGCTGACGGTTCGAGAAGCGCTCGAAGGCAGCGTCTCCGACGACGCAGTCGAGGCGGTCGTTGACGTGGTCGACGCGGGGGAGTCACTGCCGACCGAGGCCACCGTCGAACAGGTCCTCGCCGTGAGTGGCCCGCTTGACGTCGACGTGCTCCAGATCGACCGCGACGGCGAGTCGTTCTTTGCGACAGCCACCGACCGCCCGCTCGAACCTGGCGACGTGCTGACGGTCCGTGGCAACCGCCAAGCTGTCAACCAACTCGCTCAGACGCTTGACCTTCGGGACCTCGCCCGTGAGTCTGTTACGGCGGACTTGCTGGCGGAAAGCGGGCACCCGGGCGTCCTCGCGGAGGCCGTCATCGACAGGGAGTCGCGGCTCCGCGGGCGAACGCTCGCCGACGTGCAACTCCGCAGTCGATTCGACGTGACGGTCCTCGCTGTCCGCCGCGGCGACGAGGTCATTCACGAGGATCTCACGGCGGTCGAACTGTCCGCTGGCGACTTACTCTTACTCCAGACGCCCCTTGACAAGATGGGGCACCTCCAGGACGAGGGCTACCTGACCCTGACCGAGGGCCCACCGGAGCTGTTCGATGCGCTTGAGGGCGGCCCACCCTCGCTTGACGCCGCTGCGGCGGTCCCGCTTGCGACCCTGCTCGCCGTCATCGCGCTCGCAGCGCTGGACCTGCTGCCCATCTATATTGCCGCGCTGGGTGGCGTCGTCGCCACGGTCGCCACCGGCACACTGAGCGCCTCGAAGGCCTACGACGCTGTGAGCTGGAACGTCGTGTTCCTGCTCGCCGGCCTGCTCCCCCTGGGCCAGGCGATGCAGGCCACCGGCGGAGCCGCGTTCGTCGGCGGGCTCCTTGTCGACGCCGCCGGCGTCCTCCCGCCGCTCGCGCTGCTAGCGCTGGTGTATCTCCTGACTGCTGTCCTCGCCAGCGCCATCACCCCGGCCGCGACCGTCGTGCTGATGATCCCGATTGCCGTCGCCACTGCCACGGAGATCGGCGCTTCTGGGTTCCCGTTCCTCGTCGTCGTGACGTTCGCGGTCGCGACGGCCTTCCTGACACCCATCGGCTACCAGACAAACCTGATGGTGTACGGTCCCGGCGGCTACCGCTTCACTGACTTCGCGCGCGTCGGCGGACCGCTACAGCTGCTTCTGTGTGCCGTGACATCGTTCTCGGTGTCGGTCGTCTGGCCGCTGTAAAAGTCCCGCGTTGCCGGCGTTACTGCTCGTCTTCTTTCAGCTCGTCCAGCTCCGACTCAACCTCGCTCTCGTCGACGTCGACCTGCGTACTCTCGTCGGCGAGTTCCTGTTCCAGTTCGGCTTCGGAGACATCCGCGTCGCTCGACCCACTGTCGCCGTCCTCTGCTTTCCCCATCTCGGCTTTTAGCGTGTCGAGTTCGGCGTCAACTGACCCTTTCTGTCGGACTTCTTCAAGCTCCCGCTCCAGTGAACTCTCGTCCGATATCTGACTTTCGAGGACGCCGTCCTCGCGGAGTTCGTCCATCGCCTGCGAACGGGCTTCCATGTCCTCGGTCCGTTCCTCCGCACGCTCGATAGCCTGATTGATATCCTGCATCTCGTCGCCCGCGCCGGTCATCGCTTCGTTGACGCGCGCCGACGCCTTGGCGGCCTCGTGGCGAGCCTTCATCGTCTCCTTCTTCGTCCGGAACTGCTCGATCTGTTTCTGGAGTTCGTCTTTCTGCTCGACCAGCTGGTCCTGCTGGCTCTGTAAGTCCTGTATCTGGCCTTCCAGGTCCTCGATCTGACTCATCTTCTGCTTTTTCTTTTCCAGCGCCTGGCGGGCGAGGTCTTCGCGGTCCTGCTCGACGGCCTGGCGCGCCTGTTCGTTGTGCTTCTCGACGTTTTCTTCGAGACGGCGCTTCTGTATCTCCAGTCGCTTCTTCTGGGTCGTCAGGTCCGCAATGCCCTGCTTGACGTCCTGCAGTTCGTCACGCAACTGCTCGTAGCTGTAGTCGAGGGTCTCTGTCGGGTCCTCCGCTCGGTTCAGGACGGCGTTGAGCTTGGAGCGGATGACGTACGACGCGCGCGAGAGGATTCCCATGTATGCGCATTGGTCTCTCCAACCTTAAATTTCTTACAGAGGGCTGGCGAGTGAACACGTATGACTACCGTCGGGATACCGGGTGGGCGAGACGTCACCGCGTCGCTTGACCGGCCAGCATCGGACACCGTCATCGTTGCGTGCCCGCCCCACCCGCAGTACGGCGGCTCCCGGTCTGACAGCCGGCTCAAGGCGGTCAGCGACGCGCTGGCCCCCGACATCAGCTGTCTCCGGTTCGACTACGGCGCGTGGGACGAGGGCCGTGGCGAGCGGGCCGACGCCGAGAACGCGCTGGCGTGGGCCGACGAGCGCTACGACGCAGTTGGCCTGTTTGGCTACAGTTTTGGCGCGGCTGTGGCGCTCTGTACGGCCGCTGCACACGACACTGCGGCCGACCCGGCGGCCCTGTCAGTGCTCGCCCCACCGACCGGCGTGACCGCGCATCTCGATGCGGCCACTGCGCTTGACGCCATCGACTGCCCGGTACAGGTCGTGGTCGGGGAGCGCGATGCGACAGTCGACTGGGAACCGGTCGTTGACCGGGCTACCGAGCTGGGCCAGACGGTTGAGCGCCTGCCAGCCGACCACCATTTCGTCGGGCAGAGCGGCCGTATCGGCGAGACGGTTGGGCCGTTTCTCCGCGACCACCTGTAGCTGCTGGGAACTCGGTATTCAGAGTCCGTAGTCGATTCCTGTCGCCGGTTCAGTACCAAGTGAAAGTATAGCTCAGCCCCACACCTGCTGGACAGTATCGAAAGACAGAGGCGCTGTCGGCTCGACCTCATACTATGGACCGTCCGCTCTCGTTCGCTGCCGTGTCGTTTCTCGCCACGCTGGTGACGCTGTTAGTACTGATGCAGACGGCACTCGTCGCGGGCGGGCCGCTCCGGGCACTCGTGCTCGCCTCGGTTGGTGCCATCGGGACGTACTTCGCCATCCGGTCCGGCGTCCTCAAGTCCTGACCGTCGCCGAACCTGCCCACCAATACCGAAGATACATTTATACTATATAACAATAAATAATGTTGTATGTCAACGCGAACCAGAGCGGCGGTGTCTCACTCGACGCGGCACGGCGTCGTCTCGCTTCTGGGGGGGTTCATCGCCGGGTACCTGTTGTTTATCGCCATCGGCTCTAGTCCCAGTGATGCGGTGTTTTCGGCGCTGTCACTTGCCGCGCTCGTAGCTGCGTGGCGCGTCCTCACGCAGCCCTCACTGTAGCCGCGTTGACACTGCGACGGGGTGGCGAACAGTGCGCGCTCCGAAACCGTTTAGACTACGCGGGGTTCACCGTCGGTATGCCGACCGAACCCGAAACGGACTACGACCCGGAACTGGGTCGGAAGTTCATCTTCGTCACCGGTGGCGTGATGTCTGGCCTGGGGAAAGGCATCACTGCCGCCAGTACAGGTAGATTACTCAAAAACGCCGGGTTCGACGTTACAGCGGTCAAGATTGACCCGTATCTGAACGTCGACGCCGGTACGATGAATCCCTTCCAGCACGGCGAGGTGTACGTGCTCAAAGACGGCGGGGAGGTCGACCTCGACCTGGGGAACTACGAGCGGTTCCTCGACATCGACATGACCTTCGACCACAACGTCACCACGGGGAAGACTTACCAGCACGTCATCGAGAAGGAGCGGTCCGGCGACTACCTCGGTCGCACGGTCCAGATTATCCCGCATATCACCGACGACATCAAGCGCCGTATCCGCGAGGCCGCCGAAGGCAACGACGTCTGTATCATCGAAGTCGGCGGCACGGTCGGGGACATCGAAGGGATGCCGTATCTCGAAGCGCTCCGGCAGTTCGCCCACGAAGAGGACGAGGACGATATTCTCTTTACCCACGTCACGCTCGTCCCATACTCGAAAAACGGCGAGCAAAAGACCAAGCCGACCCAACACTCCGTGAAGGAACTGCGCTCTATCGGTCTTCAGCCCGACATTCTGGTCGGCCGCTGCTCGGACAAACTCGATATCGACACCAAGGAGAAGATCGGGTTGTTCTGTGACGTGCCGACGGAAGCCGTCTTCTCGAACCCCGATGTCGACGACATCTACCATGTCCCGCTGATGGTTGAGGAGGAAGGACTCGACCAGTACGTGATGGAAGAACTCGACATCGCCTCGGAGGCACTGCCCGAAGACGAGCGGGAGAACCGCTGGCGCGACCTCGTCACCCAGAACACAGAGGGCGAGGTCGAAGTCGCGCTCGTCGGCAAGTACGACCTCGAAGACGCCTACATGTCCGTCCACGAGGCGCTGAAACACGCCGGCCTTGAGAAAAACGTCGACGTGAACGTCCGGTGGGTCAACTCCGAGAAGATGAATGACCACCACGCAGACCGGATGCGCGAGGCCGACGCCATCGTCGTGCCGGGCGGCTTCGGTGCCCGCGGCACGGAGGGCAAAATCGAGGCGATCCGGTACGCCCGCGAGAATGACATTCCGTTCCTCGGCCTGTGTCTCGGCTTTCAGATGGCTGTTGTCGAGTACGCCCGCAACGTACTGGACCTTGACGATGCCCACTCGGCGGAACTGGAGGAAGATACGCCACATCCCGTCATCGACATCCTCCCCGAGCAGTACGAGATCGAGGACATGGGCGGGACGATGCGGCTGGGTGCCCATGAAACTGAAATCAACGCGAACACGCTCGCCGCGACGCTGTACGGCGGCGAGTCCTGTACCGAACGGCACCGCCACCGATACGAGGTTAACCCCGAGTACATCGACGACCTCGAAGCCGCTGGGCTGAAGTTCTCCGGCCGCGCCGGGAATCGTATGGAGATACTCGAACTCGGACCCGAGGACCACCCGTACTTCATCGGGACGCAGTTCCATCCGGAGTTCCGCTCCCGACCGACGCGTGCCAGCCCGCCGTTTGTCGGACTGCTCGAAGCGGTCCTCGGCGACGACCCCCACACTGCGACGACTGAGGAGGTGAGCCACTGATGGTGAACGTTGACGAGTTCATTGAGGAGGCGAAAGCCGAAATCGCCGAGGAGATCGGGGACAAGCACGCCGTCATCGGACTCTCTGGCGGTGTCGACTCCTCGACGGCCGCCGCGCTGGCCTACGAGGCTATCGACGACCAGCTCACCGCCGTGTACGTCGACACCGGGCTGATGCGGAAAGGCGAGACCGACGAGATCCGCGAGACGTTCGATTACATGGACTCGCTGCGCATCGTCGAGGCGCAGGACCGCTTCCTCGACGAACTCGAAGGCGAGACCGACCCCGAGGAGAAGCGCCATATCATCGGCGAGCAGTTCATCCGGGAGTTTGAGACGGTCGCCCGCGAGGTCGACGCCGACTACCTCGTTCAGGGAACCATCTACCCGGACCGCATCGAGAGTGAGGGGACCATCAAGTCCCACCACAACGTCGGTGGTCTCCCCGAGCGCATCGACTTCGACGGCATTGTCGAGCCGATGCGGGACCTCTACAAGGACGAGGTCCGCGAGGTCGCCCGCGCGCTTGACCTCGAAGAGATCATCTCTGAACGGATGCCGTTCCCCGGTCCCGGGCTTGCCGTCCGAATCATCGGGGAAGTGACCGAGGAGAAACTGGCGGTGGCCCGCGAGGCCAACCACGTCGTCGAAGAGGAACTGGAGGAGTACGAGCCGTGGCAGGCGCTCGCTGCCGTCATCGGCAAAGCGACGGGTGTCAAAGGCGATAACCGCGTCCACGGCTGGGTCGTCGCCGTCCGCTCCGTTGAGAGCCGGGACGGCATGACTGCCCGCGCACAGGAACTCGACTGGGACACGCTCCAGCGTATGCAGTCGCGCATCACCGGGGCCCACGAGAACGTCGCCCGCGTCGTCTACGACGTGACCCACAAACCGCCGGCGACAATCGAGTACGAATGAACGTCGTTCTCGTCGGTACAGACCCCAACGGACTCACGGACGCGCTCGAAGCTGAAGGACACACCGTGACGGTTGCCGATGTCGGTAACCGGCCCGGGCTGGAAGAGGCCGGCATCCACGAGGCGGACGTATACCTGCTGACCGAGATGTCACAGGCGACCTCCATCGCCGTTGCCAAGGACCTCAACCCCGACCTCCGGGTGGTCGTCTACGCAGAGGGCTCCCTGCCCGACTTCGCCAGCCGACAGACGGACCTCGTCGTCGACCCGGACTTGCTCGGCTCCGACGCGGTCGCCGAGGAACTGTAGCACAGTCCCACGCCGGCTTTCTCTTACAACGTCGCCGCAAGTCGGGCCAGTCGCTCAGAGCCGTTTTTCTCGAATGGAACGCCGTGGCCCGGGACGGCGATGTCAAAGTCAGGCGCACGCTCGGCGAACTCACTGATACTCCGGGTGACGGCGTCGGTATCGTAACTCAACAGCCACGGCGAAGGTTCGAAGCGGCCGCTGTCCTCACGGACGAGGTCACCCAGCAGTCCCAGTGACAGCGACTCGCTGACGTAGCAGACGTGCCCCGGCGTGTGACCGGGGGTGTGATAGGTGGTGAAACTCCCGACGGTATCGCCGTCGGCCAGGGGGACAACGTCGTTGTCCGGCGCGTCGACGAACGGTGAGACGAGTCGCTGGAACGCACCCTTGTGGTTTCCCAGCGGCGGCGACCGCTCACCGGTGACCAGCGGCGCGTCCCGCTTGCCGACGTAGATGGGCACGTCGATGCCGTCGAAGGCGGTCAGTCCGCCGACGTGGTCGAGATCGAAGTGTGTAAGCAGAATGCGGTCCAGATCCCGGAGCTCGTAGCCGGCATTGCTCAGGCCGGCGATGAGTTCGTTGCCGTGCCAGGGCAGCCCCGTGTCCACGAGCGTGAGTGCGCCGTCGTCGTCGACGAGCGTCGCGTTGACGCCCGTGAGACCGTACCACCAGATATCATCGGCGAGCGCCGTCACCATAGCGCGGGGTTGGTGCGGCGATTCCTAAACCCTTGGTCACTGCTCCGTTTCGGTGAGCCGGCTCCGGTTCTAATCGAGTGCGACCGGCGCAGCCTGTCGCACATCGTCCTGCAGCCGGTCGGCGTGGTCGAGCCGAATCTCGCGGGCATCACGGGGTGTGACCGGTTCTGGTCTGTCGAACGTCGGCGCGACCGGTTCGTACGCGTCCACGTCGAATCCCATCCGGTCGAGATACGACCCAACGCTATCGCAGGTGGCCCCGTCCCGGATAGCGTCGTTCGCGTATGCAAGGACAGCGTCGAACTCCGGGAGCACGATTTTGTCGTCGGTAACGCGGCCCGTCTCACCCTCGATACGCACCTCGGTTCCCCTGAGGTGGTCCATGAGAGACGCTACGGCGTCGGCGAGTTGCAGGACCTGACTCGGGAGTGCAGCGTCGGGCGACCGCCACTCGACGGTGCCGAACTCGGCCCGAAGCTGGACTGGCGTCCAGATAGCGCTTTCGGGCTCGAAGTTCGCTGCGACAGTCCGGCGGTCGACACCAGCGTCGACAGCCGCGGTCACAAACTCATCGTAGCGCCGTTCGAGCCGGCGGTCCCACTCCGCAGTGTCGTTGAGATACGACCACAGCCAGCCCTGGTGTGGCACCGAGTTGTACGCCATCCAGCGGTACAGTTTCGAGCGCGCACTGTCGGCCAGCCGCCGGCCGCGGAAATACGGCGAGGACGAGACGAGCGCTAGCGCGGGGTCAATGGCAATCAGCGTATTCAACTGGTCGATTTCCCGCCCCGACTGCTGTTCGATGTGGATGTGCGTGCCGGCACAGTGGCGGACGTACTCGAAATCATCGCCGACGACACAGTTTTGAATCCGGGTCCGGTCGCACGGAATCTCCTGAATCTCGTCAGCGTTGACTGGGGTCGAAAGCGGCACGAGCCGTTTCCCGAGGTCGTCGGCCCGCCGCAGCACGGCTCCGAGCCGGTCGAGCAGTTCTTCGTGCAGTTCTGTCGCTGTCTCGCACGGCGTCGTCTTGACCTCCAGCAGGGGTTCGACGAACTCTCGCTCCGCCCCTGGGGTTGCGTTGACGAGCGCCCCCGGTTCGACCAGCCGGCCCGCGTCGTCGATGACCCAGTACTCCACTTCGATGCTTCGTCGTATCGGTTCAGATTCGTGTACTGACACAGTGGCCTCGCTGTGAGTTCAGCGGTGTGTTCCCGCGCCGGGATTCAGTGGTAACACACCACACGAAAGCTGCGACCAGATGGTTAATGATAGTTGTGTGATTAGTAATATTTGCCACATCAAGCGCCACGGTTGCGGGGATAACCGGTATAAAATACGTCATACGTGCCACGACTCCACCGAAACATCTCCTATGTAGAGATATCTGTCGAGTCGAAACGGAACGCCGCTCAGAACGGCAACTGCGACCGAACGAACTGCACGCCCGTCTTGACCTTTGACGGGTCCCGAATCCGCTCCATCTCCGCGTCGGTAAGTTCGAAATCAAAGACCGCGAGGTTCGCTTCGAGGTGCTCGCGGCTGGACGCTTTCGGGATCGCGGCCACGCCCTCCTGCTGAACCAGCCACCGGAGCGCGACCTGCGCCGGGGATTTCCCGTATTTGTTTCCGATCTGGACGAGCGCGGGGTCGTCAAGGACGCCGCCGCGGGCCAGCGGGCTATACGCGGTCAGGAGCACGTCGTGGATGCGACAGTAATCCAGCAGTTTCCGCTGGTCCCAGTAGGGGTGGTACTGTACCTGATCGGTGAAGATAGGGGCCGAGGAGATGTCCCGCGCCCTGTCCAGCAGCGACGGCGAGAAGTTACTGACGCCGATGTGGCGGACCAGCCCCTCCTCGACGAGGTCGTTCATCGCCTCGAGCGTCTCCGACAGCGACGCCATCCACGGGGTGTTCGGCCAGTGGATGAGCAGGAGGTCCAGATAGTCTGTTCCCAGTTTGTTCAGGCTCTCTCGGGTCGACCGGCGGACGCTGCGCTCGTCGCGATTGGACCCGTCGAGCTTTGTCGTCAGAAACACGTCTTCGCGGTCGACCGCGGCGGCATCCATCCCCAGCCCGACCTGCCGCTCGTTGCCATACGCCTGTGCGGTGTCGATGTGGCGATAGCCCATCCCCAGAGCTGTTTCGACGGTTTCACGGCAGGACTGGCCGGTGAGCTGCCACGTCCCGAGGCCGAGTGCGGGGACCGACGTTCCCTGAATCTGAATATCGTCCATACTGTTCGTTTGTATCACACCGGTAAAACGTCGGTGTCAACCCGACGCCCCGCTGTGGCTGATAGCTCAGGGGTATGTCGTGGCTACTGTCGAGAGTTATGAGTATATATCATAAACAATTTTGAGGTATTAATATCGCGTCCGTTCTATCTGCCACGTCTCACGAGGGACAGGAGTGAGCGTTCATGGATACCCACCGTCCACAACGACTGCTGGCATTGGCGTATGAACAATCCACTGTCCGGGGGCGTCACGGATGAGTGAGCTAGCTGGCGTCTTCGTCTCGTTGACGACTGGGTCCGGGAGACACGAGGGGACCGACGACCACGTGTACCTCGGCGTCTGTGGCACGGTCGGCGGCCGCGAGTTCGCGCTCAACGTCGAAAATTTCGACGACTGGGAGGAGGGAAGCGTCGTGACCTACTCCTTCGGAAAGTACGCGAACTTCTACGGGGGGAAAGACCCGCGAACCGCGGCCGACCAGCTCGACCGAATGACGATTTGCCTGCCGAACATAACGCACGTTTATCTCCGCAAACAGGGGGACCGGACGACATCGGGGGACGATTTTTGGGAGCTAGAGGAGTGCCACGTCAACCTCCATTCACAATCTTCGACCCGGCAGTTCGTCTCCACCGGAACGGCGCGCCTCGGGAACGAGTACGGACACAAACTCTGGCTGGCCGAGTCGTTCCACCAGGGAACGTATCGGGACGCGCGAATCCCTGCGGATGGGGCCGCCGAGTGCGAACGCCAGCGGGAGTGAATCGCTTCGGAGACACGGACAACAACTCAGGCTTGCCACACTGTCAAAACGCCAGCGGGCCGTTTTTCGACGCAGGTGCGAGCGGCCAGCTAGTGACCTGCGGTGGTGCCTACTTCTCCAGGATAGTTCCGCCCGAACCGACCGCGATGTCGGTGCCGCCGCGGACGACGGCCGTCAGGTTCTCGCCGGCGGGCGTCTCATCCGGGGTCCAGTCGCCACCGCCGAGGGCGTACACCTTGCCACCGCCACCGACTGTGTAGCCGGTGCTGTCGTCGTCGGTGACCTCGATGTCTCGCAGGCCGGCATCGCCTGTGTCGGTCGGCGTCCATTCAGAGCCGTTCCAGTGGAACACCATACCGCCACCGCCGGAGACCCACACGTCGTCCGGGCCGTCGGAGTCGACGCCGTAGAAGTTGACGTTGGCGTCGGCGAGGCCGATCTTGTCCCACGTCGACCCGTCATCGGTGACGAAGACGCTCTTGTTGCCGTCGACGATATGGCCCGAGCGGACCCCGTGGAAGTCGACAGCATTGATGGCTGACCCGGACCCGGGCGTGGTGTAGTCCCACGTCTCACTCGCGCCGTTCTCGAAGCTGTAGTACATCTTGCCGGAGTCGCCGGCGACGTAGACGTTTGCCTCGCCGGCGCTGCCGGTCACGGACACGTCGTTGAAGTTGTTGGTGACATCCATCGGAGCGCTGTGGTTGGTAAGCACGCCCGACTCCACGTCGTACTCGCCGATAGCGCCCGAGGCACCGACGAACCAGAGGGCCTTGGCGTCGTCGGTCACGTCGGCCCCGTAGAGGCTGTTGCCGTTGCCGGTCGGGCCGCCGCCGATGACCTTCTGCCAGCCTGTGCTGGTTCGTTCGAGGACGATACCGCCACCCGCCACCGCGTACGCACCGGCCGCGGTGAACTCGACATCGTGGAGGGTGTTCCCGGTCGGGGACTCGACGGACTCCCAGGGACCGGCCGCCGCAACTGTCCCGGAGAGGGCCGCCCCACCCAGTGCAGCTGCAGCTGTCGCGCCGATACCCTTGAGCACGCCGCGTCGTGTCGCGTTGCGATCGGACATGACACCCGGTTCTGTGGACTGTCTCCACTTCAATGGGCGGCGCAGTTAACGACCTTTCACGGCGATTTATCCGTTTAAACAGCCGATATTCGGGAGTATGGGCCGTTGGCATCGGCAAAACTGGTGGCCCGGAGCGAGCCGGCAAATATCACGTTAAGTCGGGTAAACGGACACAAGACTGATACCATGAATCCGCCGGCTGTGGGTTAGGACAGTTCAGCGACGAGTGACGGGGCTTCCGCCGCGATGATCTCGTCAATGGCGACACGGGCCGCCGCCGGGTCCGCGGGCAGGCAGAACACTGGCGTCCCATCGGCGATCCCGGCCGTCGCACGGATGGCGATGACCTCGGTCCCCTGTTGTTCGAAGAGGAGGCCCCGGTACACTTCCTCGAATCCCGGCAGGGCTTTCTCGAACAGGGGGTGGACAGCTTCGAGCGTCTGCTCCGCCGGGGCGACGCCGAGTCCCCCCGCGGTGACGACGACCTCCACGTCGTCACGCCCGACCAACCTGTCGACGGCCTCCTGAATGCCGTCATAGTCCCCTCGAAGGCGTTCGCGGGCTGTGACTGTCTGGCCGGTCGCTTCGAGTGCTGTCTCCACTGCCTCGCCCGTCGGGTCGCCTTCCTCTGTCGCCGTCCCGACTGTGACGACGGCGATGGCCACTGACTGCTCTTGCGCCGCGTCGGTCTGGGTCACTGTTTGCGCTGGTGCCGCATCCGTTGTCTGAACTGCCGCTTCCTGCGGTGTGTCTCTCGGCTGCGTAGCTGATTGTGTCTCGGCGCTGGCTTCCTCGTCAGGTCTCTGTGTCGCCTCAGCAGCCGTTTCAGCGTCCTGTGTTTCGGTCGCTGATTGGCTGCCCACACTGTGATCCGCCGCCTCGTCGATACGGTCCGTGACAGAGCTATCGGTTTCGGGCTTCGAGGTAGGCTCGTCGCTGTTCTCTGCGGTATCATCTGCTACAGGCGTCGCTGTGCTGTCAGCTTCTTCTGGCGCTCTGTTGTCGTTTCCCGCCGCTGGATCGGCTGCTTCGGTGGGGTCCGAAGTGGTGGCCTCGTCGTCAGTATCGGCTGCTGCGGATTCCTCGTCGCCCCGCGTCTCGTCCTCATCCGTTTCATCGTCTTCCCCGTCAGTCGGCCCTCGGCGTGTGTCACGGGACTGGAAATCCACCATACGACTTCATCGGCCGCCGTGAATAAATACCCTGACGACCGTTTACGGAACTGCAATACATATAATATCTGAAACCGATAGTCTTAAAATATAGAAAGAAGAATAAAAATGTATGGGTGGGAGATATCACGTCGTTTGCCATGAGTGTGCGTTCGAGGGACTGTACGAAGACGCATCGGTCGCGGAGGGGCAGCGGGACGCACATACTTCCGACAGTGGACATCAGATGAGCCTGCGTGACATCTCGTGTCAGGAAGCGCCCGGGCTGTCGCAGTAGTGGGACCGTTAGCGTTTTGCACACGCTTGCCTGACTCCGAGATATGCAGCCACGTTGTTCCGTCGGTATTACTGGAGGCCGTCCCATCGTGATGCACCGTCCGAGCAGGGACGGGGTGCGTACCGATGGCTGACGACGAGTCCGGCTACGTCCATCGCCCTGACACGGAGCCACAGGCCACAGATACGTCGCGTGCGGAGAGTGAGACGGGCACGGAAGCTGTCGACGGTCCCGAATTCGGGACGAGCGGCTGGATTCTTGTCGGGATGATCGGCGTGGCGTTCCTGCTCGTCCCTGGCGCAATTTTGCTCTTGCCGGCCGCCCAGAGCGTTATCAGTAGCTTCGGCCTCACGCTCCGGGATGCCTATCTCACGCTCCCGCTCGTTCCGGCGTTCGCACTCGGTGCGCTTGCGGTGTGGTCTGCGGTCCGTTCGCAGTCGAAGTGACCGAGAATAATTATATCAGGGACGCCTTTGCTAGGCTACTGAATGGTCCTGTCGCCGCTTACTGTCGTTTTATTGTCGGGTGTCGTCGGCATGGCTGTCGCCTTTCTGGTGTGGCTCCACCGGGACCGGCCGGGGGCAGGACCGCTGGCAGTGTTCGTCGTCGCGGCGAGCCTCTGGGCCGTTGCGTACGGTATCGAACTCGCTGTGCCGGGGCTGTCCACCATGGAGCGGCTCGTTCAGGCACAGTTAACGCTCTCAGTAATCATCCCTGTCGCGTGGCTCGTGACGGTTATCGAGTACACGGGGCACCCACACTGGCTCACGCAACGCCGAACAGCGCTGTTGCTCGTCGAACCGGCGGTGTTTGTCACGCTCGTGTGGTCGAACCATGCCCACGAACTCATCTGGTCCGGCCGCCAGACCCAATTCGTCTCAGCATCGTCGGTGACGCTCGTTCCCGCGTTCGAACTCATGTACTGGGGCCATATGTCCTACATATTGCTGTTAATCCTCGCCGGCAGTTTCCTCCTGTTGCGGATGCTGTTCCGGTCGAACCAGGTGTTTCAGGGTCAGGGGCTCGCGCTGCTACTCGCCATCACCGTCCCGACGGTCATCCAGACGCTGTTTGTGCTTGATGTGGTTCCAACCACGTTTAATCCGACAAGCCTTGGGTACGTCGCGTCGGGGGCCGTCCTCTCGGTCGCCATCCTCCGCGGGCAACTACTTGATGTGGCACCGGTGACCCGGGAACTGGGTCGGGAAGCTATCTTCACGGAAATGGACGACCTCGTCATCATTGTCGACGACGAGCGCCGTATCGTTGACGTCAATGCGGCCGCCACGGCGCTGTTCGACGGTGACCAGAACACGCTTCTGGGCCGTTCGCTACCGCAGGCGTCACCGACACTCGCCGAAACAGTCCCCGGCCCGGGTGAGCGAACGCAGACCGAGACGGCCCTCGAACGCGACGGCAGCGTCCGGTACTACGACGTGCGCGTGATACCGCTGTACCGCGCGTACGGTGTTGTTTCTGGCCATCTCATCAGCCTTCGTGATATCACAGACCGCCGACAGCGCGAACAGCGGCTAGATGTGCTTAACCGCTTGCTCCGTCACGATATCCGAAACGAGATGAACGTCGTCAAGGGGAACGCGGACTTGCTCAGGGATACGGCCGATGCCGACGAACGCGAGCGACTCAACCGTATTATGAGCACAGTCGACGACATCGTCGACCGCAGCAACAAGATCGGCCGAGTCACCGAGGCTCTAGAGACCGAACAGCACAGCCCGACAGCGCTTCAGACGCTGCTGGACTCGGTCGTGAGCGATGCGCAGGACCGTCATCCTGACGTGGCGATTACGCTCACCTGCGAGAATGATATCTGGATACGGGGCGGTCCGTCGGTCCTCATCGCGCTGGAGGAACTGGTCGAGAACGCTGTCGAACATCAGGCAACCGATGCGGGCCCAGTTGCGGTCGAGATTACGGCGACACGGGCCGATAGAACGCCGGGTGTCCATGTGGCCGTTCACGACAACGGTCCCGGTATCACCGACCACGAGCGCGAGGTTATCCGCTCGGGAACCGAAACGCCGCTCAAACACGGCTCCGGCGTCGGGCTCTGGCTCGTCAACTGGATCGTTCGGAACCTCGGCGGCCGGATGTCGTTCCCCGCCACAGACGAGCCGGGAACGACTGTGGAGTTGCAACTGCCGGCGGCTGAGCCAGCCCATGCGACGGACGAGCCCGCGGCAGTCCACGGCGAGAACGCTGATTGATGCCGGCTGCTACCACTCGATTTCAGCCTTGTCGCGCCAGAACCGCCCGCTCGGCGCGTCGGGTTGGAAGCGAGCGAGCCATACTGGCGTCTCAGCACCCTTTTCGGGCGTTCGGGGGGCACTCCCCTCAGTCATGTCCGTCTGAACGTATCCCGGACACACCGAGTTGGCGATGAGGCCGTCGGCCGCGTACTCGCCGTCGAGGTACTTCGTCAACCCGTTGACGCCCGTCTTCGAGATGCGGTAGGCCGGCGTGCCGCCTGACTGACTCTCGGTGATGGCGCCGAGGCCGGAAGACATGGTGACGATGCGACCGCCCGCCTCGGCCAGCAACAGCGGAAGGGCGTACTTCGTCATGAGCACCGCTCCTCGGAGGTTCGTGTCGAAGGTGTGGTCGATGACGTCGGTCGGCATACCATCGAGCGGTTCCCGTGAGTCCATCACGCCGGCGTTGTTGACCAGCACGTCAAGCCGGCCCTGCTCGCGCTCGATGCGGTCGACTGCGGCGACCATCCCGTCGTCGTCAGTCACGTCAAGTTCGATAGCGTGACGGTCTGTCGCCTCGATGTCGTCAGTATCACGAGCGCCGGCGTACACCGTCGCGTCGAGGTCGACCAGCCCGTCGGCGATTGCCTTCCCGATGCCCCGCGTGGCGCCGGTGACGAGTACGACTTGGCTGTCGAGGGAGTCGTACAGCGGAACGTCCATACCCGGGGTTAGGCGGCGGGGCCGAAAAGGAAACGGGTCGGGATGTCATCACTGCAATGCCTGCCGACCGTACTGCTAGTGACTCCCCGAGCGTCGGTGTACACCGTCGCATCGAGGCGTCGGCGTTACCGTTCTTCGTCCCGGCGCATCGCGATCTCGAACCAGGGACAGAGCCGGAGCTGACGGTAGTACTCGGGATGTTCACGCAGTCGCTCGTAGGGGACCCACATGAGGCCGTCGACCTCCTCGGGGTTCGGTTCCAGCGAGGTGTCGTGGAGTGTGGCCTGCAGGACCGCACAGACTTCCCATTCGAGGCCAGCGTTCTCGTAGTAGCGCTTGTACTCGAACCGGTCGGTCACGCGGAGGTTCTGGTACTGCGAGGGGTCAATGCCCAGTTCCTCTTCGAGCCGTTCCTCGGTGGCTTCGACCTGCGTCTGACCTTCGACAGGGTGGGAGGCGACGGTCCCGTCCCAGTGTGTATCCCAGAGGCGCTTGTTCGCCGCGCGCTGTGCGAGCAGGATTCGGTCGTTCTCGTCGAACAGCAGAGCGGTGAACGCGCGGTGGCGAACACCGTCGCCAGTGTGGGCGTCGAGCCGATTGACCAGTCCCTCCTCGTTGTCATCGGCGTCTACCGCGATGACCTCCTGTCGGGCGTTTTCGTGTGTCTCGTCGACCGCGTCGGAACTCATATGTCGTACCTCTCACAGAGGCGCGTATTACGCCCTTCGACTTCCAGTCACCGCGCCGGGTGGTCCGAAACGAACTGCTTGAGTATCTGCTCCTCTGCGCGGTGGAGTGTCTCACTGCAGGTCGACTTCGCGATGCCGACGCGGTCCGCCAATTCCGTCAGTGAGCACTCCCGTGGCGTGTCGTAGTAGCCCGCGTCGATGGCCTCCTGAACCAGTTCTAGCTGGCTCTCGGTGAGCACCTGCTCGGTTTCGAGGTGTTGTTGGATGCGGTCGACACTGAAGGAGATGCCGAATTCCTCCAGTTGCTCGCCAAGTTCGGAGAGTCGCTCCTGTGGCGCTGATATCTCCCAGACGGCCTCGCCGTCGGACAGGGTAAACGGCATTTCCAGCGGGACACCCGAGCCCTGCACTGGGAAGAGCAGGAGCGGCATCGATGTCTCGAACTGAACCAGTGCGCTGTCGTCACGGTGAGAGAGGATTTCGAGAGTTGTGACCGACTCGCGGTTCTCGATATCACGGAGCACCGCCGGGAGGTCGTCCGATGTAATCTCCGCGAGCCCGACACCGGCGTCCTCGCCGGGGAGCGCAGACAGGATGCGAAACGTCGCGTCGTCGTACGCTCGCGAGACATCGCCGATCCAGATTTCCTCCGGAATCGTGAGTGTGAGTTCAGCGTGTGGCATTGGCGTAACCGAATATATTCGCCCGACCCCTGCGTCCGTACTCCCGAACATGTTCGTCTACCTGCGATGGGGACAAGAAACTTGGGGGGCGGTGTCCCACGCTGTCAACACGAAATCAGGTCGGACAAAACCACAGCGTCGAACATCTTCGGGTATGGCGAACGCTTATCTCGCCGGCCACTGGCCGTCTGGTATGGAGCGCGTTTCGCTGACCCGGACGGTCCCGGCTAACCCGGAGACCGTCACTGCGCTGATAACGGACGTAGAGCCGTTTATGCTTGCAGCAGGGTTCGACGAGGTGACACTGGACAGGGACGACCTCGGCATCACGAACCGCGTCGGACTCTTCGAAATCGAACTGGATCTGGAAATCGTCGAGACTGACGCAGTGCTGCGGTACGAGCAACGGCAGGGCATCTTCGAGTCGATGATGACAGAGTACACGGTCGAGGCCGTCGACGGCGGGACTGAAGTTACGGCGACGACGGAGTACAGCGCACTTGACCTCCCGGTACTCGGCGAGATGATCGATTCGACCGTTATCTCACGACAGCGCAAGAAGGAACTGAACAAGCAGTTCGACTGGCTGGTCGAACAGGTGTCGTAGCAATACGTGTGATAAAGTCGCTCAGACGAATTCCTCTCTGCAATCCGTTGTGTATAATAACCCGAACATCTTCGGGATAGGACCGAGGGACGCCCGCCGTCAACCGGTACATATGAGCCATTCCCACGAGGACGTGCCGCCGGTTACAACCGAGGTTCACGACACCTCTTGGTCGGCGAACCTGGAGACGCCCGCACACGCCGAAGACCCCGACGTGGTCGTCGAACAGGCCATCGATGCCGTCGAGATGACGACGGCTGGGAATCACGTTAATCTGGTGAGCCACGCCGACCACGGCCACCCGGAAACCTATCTGTTTGACGCGCTGGACGAAGCGTTCGATGAGACGATCACAACGGAGTACGTCCAGCAGTGTGGCTGTGGAGGCCACGTTACCCGCGTCTACCGGGAGGCATAGATGCGCGGAAAACTCGACCTCGACCAGCAGCCGCTGGTGCTGATATGGGAAGTGACACAGGCCTGCGAACTGGCGTGCAAGCACTGCCGGGCCGACGCCCAGCCTCGCCGGCATCCCGACGAGCTCTCGACGGCGGAGGGGAAGGCGCTGCTGGATCAAGCCAGCGAGTTCGGCGAGGGCCAGCTGGTTGTCCTCTCGGGTGGCGACCCGCTCGCTCGCGAGGACCTCCCGGAACTCGTCGACTACGGAACCGAGCAGGGTCTCCGGATGACGATGACCCCCAGCGGGACGACCTCGCTCACGCGGGACCGACTGGCCGAACTCGACGACGCCGGACTTCGGCGGCTGGCCCTGTCCATCGACGGCGGCGACAGCGACGCTCACGACACGTTCCGGGGTGAGTCCGGGAGCTTTGAGGCGACGATGGCGGCCGCCAAGGCGGCCCGTGACCTCGACATCCCGCTGCAGATCAACACCACCGTCTGTGCTGAGACGGTCGAGCAACTGCCGGCGATCCGGGACCTCGTCGCGGACCTCGATGCGGTGCTGTGGTCGGTGTTCTTCCTCGTCCCGGTCGGTCGCGGGCGGGTCCTGACGCCGATTGCCCCCGAGCGAGCCGAGCGCGTGTTGAAGTGGCTCCACGAGGTCAGCGACGAGGCACCGTTCGGCCTCAAGACGACCGAAGCGCCCCACTACCGACGCGTCGCGATGGAGCAACAGGACGAGGGCGGCAGCGGGCTCAAACGGCGGATGGGTATCCGTGCCGGCAAAGGATTTGCCTTCGTGAGCCACACCGGCGAGGTGTATCCCTCCGGGTTCCTGCCGGAGTCGGCGGGCAACGTTCGTGATGAAAGCGTCGTCGACATCTACCGGGAGTCGCCGCTGTTCCAGCGACTCAGGGACGACGACGCGTTGACGGGCAAATGCGGGGCCTGTCGATACCGGACGGTCTGTGGCGGCAGTCGGTCGCGAGCGTACGCGACGACGGGGGACCCGCTGGCGGCGGACCCGCTGTGTGACTACCGGCCGGACGGGTTCGAGGGATCGGTTCCTGACCAGCACCCGGCAGATTGAGGGGATTTTTCACTCCGTGGGAACGCGCCTCGCCCGTTTTGTAATGTGGTGTCACAGTATCTTACATGAGCGACTCCGGCATTAGAGTGGAGCTGTCGGTCGACGCCCCGGGGGCCTGTCCGGTGGCGAGCGTCTCGGATGAGGCGGGCACGGCCGTGACCGATGTCGCCCGAAGCAGCCCAGATGCAGACGGGCAGGTCATCGAAGAGTTCACCGCGACGGGTACTGACGACGGGGCAATCGAGGCACGGGAGGACATGGAGAAAGTGTTCGTGACGGGCAACGGGACCCGCTACCAGTTTTCCCGGTCGCGAACTGAGTGCGTCTGCGAGGCGGTCGAAACGTATGACTGTCCGGTCGCGGATATCCGTGCTGAGGGCGGGCAGCTCCGCCTGACCTTCCACGCGCCTGATGTCGACCGGGTGCGCGCTATCGTGACGCGGCTGAAAGAACTGTACGACGGCGTTTCGCTCCGGTCGATGCGGCGGAACGGCGACGTGGACCCGGTGGACTCGATTCTCGTCGACCGAAGTAAACTCACCGACCGGCAGCAGGAAGTGCTCGAAACCGCCGTCGATATGGGGTACTTCGAATATCCGAAAGGGGCCAACGCCGGCGACGTGGCGACGGAACTGGATATCTCCGTCTCGACGTTCGCGGAACACCTTGCCGCCGCCCAGACGAAGCTGCTCGACAGCATTGTCGCGGAGTAGGCCCACAGCGCGCTGGCGGTGATGAACCACCACGAGTCGTGCTCAGGTCCCACCTCACTCCGGCCTGATTGTGACGTGCCACTCTTCGTCGGCGACCTGCTCCGCGTCGTACTGGTATCCCTTTCTCGTGAGGACGTCGTACAGCGGTACTGGCTCGAAACTGTTCACCAGCCTGAGCGCCTCGCTTTCGCTGACAGAATCGAGGGCGCTCATGATCTGTTCGAACGGTTCCCCGTCAACGTCCCGAACGTCGAGTTCCTGTACCGCCTCCTGGTGCTCTGTGCTCATACGTTCGATAACTGTCCCCGTTAGTCAGGCGCTTGTCCCGAACGTGTTCGTCTCCATGGCGGTACAGTACTCGTGGTGCGAGGCTGCACCACTTGCCACTACCGCGGGGGTACTCCCGGGACCGCGCTACCGAAGCGTCGTGTAGCTCAGTCCGGCAATTGCGACGAACTGCAACGAGCGAAGGACCAGCACGGCTTGCTGGACGTGTGGGTCGCCAGCGTAGAAGCTCTGCATCGAGAAGAAGAAGTAGACGGCGATGGCGTTCTCGGCGAGCATCGCGACGGCGAAAGCGATGAGGCCGGCGACGAGCCCCGTCCGGAACGTCGCGTAGTTACGGACCCAGACGCCCAGCAGCGGGAGCAACAATAGGACGTTAAGCCCGCCAAGGATGGCCGCAGCGGTGATGAGCGGTCCCATCGCCATCAGCACCACCCCTCCTGTTGGCTGGCCGCGGTCCGGATGGTAATTTGTCCCCTCATTCGTCCATCTTCTCCACGATTTCCTCGAAAGTGTCGCGGTAGTTGTCGAACCGGTCAGTCAGGAAGTAGAGTTTGGCGTACTCCTCGTCGCCGGATTCGACCACGTCGTGGTCCTCTAGCTGTTCCATGTGATGTCTGATCGTCTTGTAGCCTACGTCGAGTTCGTCGGCGAGTTCGTTTGCGTTCATCGGTCGGTCCGCGAGAGCGTCGATGATACGCGCCCGGTTGGCACCGCCGCGTGTCGCCGTCAGCAGATACCAGAGCGCTTTCTCCATCCCACTGTCCTCCCGGGAACTGTGTCTGCCCGTCGTATAGTCCTGTCTCTCCCCGTCGAACAGCGCGCTGGACTTGGATTCATATGCCACGATGGGATACCGGAGTCAAGACGGGCGTCGGATAAAGCGTTTCTTCGCACTCTCTTCCGAGACTGTTCCAATTTCGGGGCGACTGTCCGTGGTTCCATTCGCCTCCAAGCGCTCAGCGGAGCGCCGCCGTCGCGTGGGCCATGATGTCGATGGCCTCTTCCAGCGTCTCCATGTCTGTCGCGTAGGAGATGCGGGCGTAGCCCGCGCCGTGTTCGCCGAAAGCATCGCCAGGGACGACCACGACCCCACGGTCGATAACTTCGTCCACCCAGCCGTCGGGGACCTTCGGCATCGCGTAGAACGCGCCCTTGGGCGTCGGACAATCCAGTCCCATCTCATTGAGGCCATCCAGCAGCACGTCCCGCCGCTCTTTGAAAGCCTCGCGCATCTCCGCGACGGGCTCCTGTGGGCCGGTCAGCGCCGCCTCGGCGGCGTACTGGGCCGGGGCTGACGCACAGGCCTGTGCGTACTGGTGGACCCGCAGCATCCGCTCGATGCGGTCCGTCGCCCCGGTGACCCAGCCGAGCCGCCAGCCCGTCATCGAGTACGCCTTCGAGCAGGCGTTGACGATGACGACGTTGCCCGTCTCGCTGAACTCCGCCGGCGAGCGATGCTCGCCCTCGAACACCTGGTGTTCGTACACCTCGTCAGAGATACACAGCACGTCGTGCTCATCGGCGATGCGGGCGAACTCCCGCATATCCTCGGGGGACTGGACCGCTCCGGTCGGGTTTGCGGGCGAGTTTACGACAAACGCCGCCGTGTCGTCGGTGATGGCCTCCTCGACCGTCTCAGGGGCCATCGTGAGGTCCTCGCGCAGTGGGACAGGTCGCGGCGTCCCGCCGGCGAGGTGGGTCAGCGCGTCGTAGGAGACGAAGCCCGGGTCCGGGAAGATGACCTCCTGTCCTGCATCGACGTGGGCCTCCAGCGCGATATGCAGCGCCTCGCTCCCGCCCGACGTGGCAATGATGTCTCCGGGGTCGACCTCAAGGTCGTTATCCCGCTCGTGCTTGGCGGCGATGGCTTCCCGGAGTTCCTCGGTCCCCTTGTTCGACGTGTAGGCATCGACGTCTCCCGCTCGAATTGCCTCGACAGCCGCTTCGCGCGCGTGCTCCGGCGTCGGGAAGTCCGGCTGGCCGAGGCCGAGGTTGATTGCGTCCTCGCCCGCCGCCTCGAACACTTCGCGGATGCCCGAGATCGATACCTGCTCTACCCGCCGGGAGAATGCAGTCATACTCTCTCTGGGGGCGGCCGGCCCGATAATTCTTCCCGATTTCGCTAGCGCACCACAGACATCGCAATTGCGCCGCCACCGCCGACGCTCATTCGCCTCGCCGCTGGCGGTCCTATCGGACGACGCTCATCGCAATCGCGCCGCCACCGCCGACACTCACTCGCCTCGCCGCTGGCGGTCCTATCGGACAACGCTCATCGCAATCGCGCCGCCACCGCCGACGCTCATCCCCACGATGCCGCGATGATGATCCGCTCGCTCCATCGCATACAGCATCGTGGTCGTGAGGATGCCGCCGCTGGCTCCGATTGGATGGCCAAGCGCCACCGCGCCGCCGAGGGGATTGTGCTTTTCGGCGGGGATGTCGAGTTCGTCGGCGACGTACACCATCTGCGCGGCAAAGGCCTCGTTGAGTTCGAAGTGGTCCACGTCGGCGACGGCGAGGTCGTTGCGCTCTAGGAGCTTCGACACTACGTCCCGTACCGCGATTGAGAACTCCGACGGATCGCGGTAGGCAACCGCGTAGTCCTCGACGTGGGCCATCGGCCCCAGCCCCTCGCGCTCGACCGTCTCGGCGTCGGCTAGCACCACTGCACCTGCCCCGTCAGAAAGCTTCGATGCGTTGCCGGCGGTGATTGTCCCACCGTCCGCAAAAGCCGGTGGGAGCGCCGCCAGCTTATCTACCGTCGTGTCCGGATGTGGCCCTTCGTCCTCTGTCACGAGCCCGTCCACCGTTTCCACAGGAACGAGTTCCTCGGTGAACTGCCCGGACTGGATAGCCTCGCCGGCTCGGTGATTGCTCCGCCGAGCGTACTCGTCCTGGGCTTCGCGGCTGATGTCGTGCTCGGCGGCGAGTTCCTCCGTCAGCGTGCCCATATGCGCGTCGTACTGTTTGTCCCACAGCGAGTCCCATATCATCGCGTCAACGAGTTCGCTGTTCCCGTGGCGGCGACCGCCGCGCATATCCGGCACGAGATACGGAGCGTTCGACATCGACTCCATGCCGCCGGCGAGACACACCGACGCCCGACCGGCCTCGATGCGGTCGGCGGCGGTTGTGATCGCTCGCAGTCCCGACCCCGACGCCTCGTTGAGTGTCGTCGCAGCCACGTCGTCAGGGAGCGGCGATTCGACGACGACCTGTCTGGCCGGGACCTGACCGACGCCGGCCTGCACCGCGTTTCCGAGGCCGACCCAGTCAACACTGTCCTCGTCGACGCTGGTCCGATTGAGCAGTCCCTCGACGGCCGCACTGCCGAGCGCTATCGCGCTTCGGTCTGTGAGCCTTCCCAGCAGTTCACCGTGTGCGGTGCGTGCGCCGTCGACCAGAACCACATCAGTCATACGAGCTACATGAACCTAATCCTACAATATTGTTCGCCCGACAATGAACGGCGTCCTACTCCTCAGTCGACGTCCGCAGTTCCTCGATAGCCGTCTCAAGTCGTCTGAGTGTCGCATCAGCGTCGGTGTAGCCTTGCTCGTACTCACCGTAGGCGTCGTCGGCTTCGTTTAGGAATGCCTCAACAGCGTCGTGCATCTCGTGGTCGCTCATGGCTGTCCCGACGGCAGCCGACCGGAAAAGTCCCGCTACTCGCGGGTCACTGTGTCACGTCGTAGTCGACGCTCGCATCGCGGAGTGCGTCGGTCACACGCCCGACGGTGTCCTGTGTCGCGACGACAACAGCATCGAGTCCCCGCGATGCGGCGGCGGCGGCCACCTCACCCGCCGCGAAATGTGTTGTCGGTTCGATGTCGGCATCGCGGAGCGCAACGACGGATTCGACGCCCGCGGCGGTAACAATAGGGACATCTGCACAGGCCGCGGCGATGTCGTCGATGTTCTCGACCGGCCCCGACCGGACCGGCGGGACCTGAATGACGCTGACGTGGCCGGGGTCGAGGTCGATGACGCCCTCGAAGCCGGTGACGCCGACGACCTCGCCCTCTGCGGCGCTGGTCGTCGTCACGCCCGTCGCGTCGCCGCCGCCGGGGTCAGCGTGCAACAGGCCGTCTGATAGCGAGAGCGTGACCGTCTCGCCTTCCGCCAGATCCGCCGTGGCGATGGCGGCGTCTTCCTGCACGCTGCCGAGCACGTCGTCGGTGACGTGGTCGGCGAACCGGCGGACGTCGGTCGCGGACTGGAACACCCAGTCGACGCCCTCTTTCGTGACGCGATAGCGCGACCGCCCTTCCTTCTCGACGAGGCCGTCGTCGACGAGTTCACGGATGTACTCGCTGACGGCCTGGCTCGTCACACCGACAGCGTCGGCGATTTCGCCCTGACTCACTGCGGGCTGGCGCTCGGCGATCTCCACGAGGACCCGAAACCGCGTTGCGGCCCGCTTGTTCTCCAGGACGTCGACCATACAGGAATCACGGGAGTCGCAGGTAAAAATACCACCGACACTGTCAGGCCGAGATATTCGGCTGCAGTCCGGCCACCTGCGATGTGTCTCGTCGCCATGCCCGACAATATAAGCCTCGCCGGTGCTGACTGGACGGCGATGACAGCCAGCTACGACGACCGGGCGCTCCTGCTCGGGGAGACGCTCGTCGTCGCGGACCTCCACGTCGGCCGGGGCACCGGCGGGAACCTCGAACTCCCGGTCGGGTCCGGCTCGGACATGGTCCAGCGGTTCCAGTCGCTCGTCGAGCGCCATGACCCAGCGGAGGTCATTATCGCCGGCGACCTCCTCCACTCGTTCCAGACGGTTCCCCGGTCGGTCGAAAGTACCGTGGCAGGGCTCAAAAGCGCCTGTCAGGCGGTCGGAGCACGCTTGCTCGTGACGCCGGGTAACCACGACACGATGCTCGACAGCGTGTGGGACGGCCCGACCGAAACGACGTATCGCGTCGGCGAAACCGTCGTCTGTCACGGCCACGAGGCACCCGACGTTGATGCCGACCGCTACGTCGTCGGGCACGACCATCCCACCATTTCCATCGAGGGTCAGCGCCAACCCTGCTATCTCGTCGGGAGCGGCCAGTACCGCGGCAGCGACGTGGTGATGCTCCCGTCGTTCAACAGGCTGAACGCCGGCGTGGAGGTCAACGAGATGCGCGCCAGTGACTTTCAGTCCCCGCTCGTTACTGATGCCGACCGATTAGAGCCGGTAGTCTGGGACGAGAGCGGGCGCGAGACGCTGTCGTTCCCGCCGCTGGGTGAGTTCCGGCGCATGCTATAACGGTAAGTATTTGACCCGCGACGGTGGACGCTGGAATATGGTTCAGACAGAAATCGCGCTGGGTCTCATCGCGATTACGCTGCTCTCGCTACTGCTGCTGTACTTCGCGACGATAAAGTACGTCTCTGAAGTCCTCGAAGGAGAGGGGCACGAACAAGAGGGAAACACGAATAGCGGCGGTCCGGCCGCATAGGCCGCCGGCCCTCTTTTGCAGTCGTATCGGCGTTTCTCTTATCGAAGCAGATCGGCGGCGACCTTGCCGCTTTCCAGCGCACCCTGTATCGCCGACCAGCGGGTGTAGTCGCCCGCCAGGACGGCGTTGCCCTCTGGCGCTGTCGGGTCCGGGAGCGCGTCCCGATACCCCGGCGGCTGAGCGAACTGTGAGAGCGGGACGCGGTCGGTCCGGAGCAGTTCCAGCGCCTCGAAGCTCGCGTTCGGATACCACGACTGCAGCGCCGCCCGGACTTCAGCGGCCAGTTCCGCGTCGTCTTCTTCCGGCGTTCCGAGGAACGTGGCGCTGTATAGCTCCATGCCAGCGGGCGCGTACTCGCTGGCGACCGCCGACAGCGGCGCGACGGTGTTCGGTCGGTCGTCCGCCGCGTTGAGGATGATACGCTGTCCGGTGGCCGGAGCGCGGTTCGTCGGGAGTGCGAAGTACTGGGTGACACAGCCGACGGGCTCGGTCGGAATCGCATCGATATCCGTCAGCTCCGCCGCCGTCTGCGGGTCCGTCGCGACGACGGCGCTTTCGGCCGTCACTGTTTCGCTGCCTACCTCGGCAGTAACCTCTCCCTCGTGGGTCTCCAGCTCTGTCACGGGCGCGTCGGTTTCGATGGTCGCGCCCGCCGAGCGAGCGCGGTCGGCGAGCTGTCGCGGCATCGCCTGCATCCCGTCGGCGGGGACGAATATCTCGCCTTCGCTCAGCATCTTGTAGGTGTACTCGAAGATGCTGCTATCCGTGCCCAGTGAGCGGTCGAGCGTGATGCCGCCATAAAAGGGTGCGGCGAACCGCTCGACGAACCGCTTTGAAAATCCGTAGTCAGCGAGGTATTCCCGGATGGTCGTTCCGCCCCGAGAGAGCAATTCGACCGGTTCGACGCCGGCCAGTTCGCGCTGGAGCCGGAACAGCCGGAGCTTGTCGGCCGTGCGCACGTCGGTATTGAGCAGCGTCTGCGGTGCGGCGGAGGGATTCCGGAGCGGGTCCGACAGCACCGAGCGGTGGTTCGGGCTAGCGATAGTGGCCCCCGGCGTGAACGTCCGCGGAGCCAGCGCCTCGATGTCGAGTTCCCGCTTCGCCGCGGGATAGGCGGTGAACATGACCTGAAACCCACGGTCGAACGTGTAGCCGTCCTCGTGAACTGTCCGGACGCGACCGCCCACGTCCGAGCGCTGCTCGAACACTGTCACGTCCCGACCCGACTCCGCCAGGTGGCGGGCGGCGACCAGCCCGGCGAGTCCCCCGCCGGCGACGACGACATCTGTCATACTCTCCAATTCGAGCGCCCGGGACAAGAGGGTGCTGAAGCGGGACCGGACCACACTTGGTTGTCCCGTCCACAGAGAAAGACATGGAGACGACTGCGGCGTTTCGCGGCCTCATCTGCACGGCGTGTGGCGCGGAAACCGACAGCACGGCCGACCGCTGTCCCGACTGTGGCGGGGTTCTCGTCGGTGACTACGACGTTCCGGACCTGACGCCCGAGGCGCTGCCCGATGTGACAGGGCCAGGCCGGTACGAGCCGCTTCGGCCGTTCTCGGGTGACGCAACGGTGACGCTCGACGAAGGGGCGACACCGCTGGTTCCGGTGCCGGAGCTGGCCGACGAACTCGGCGTCGACTCGGTGTACGTCAAAGACGAGGGGCGTAATCCGACGGCGTCGCTGGGCGACCGCAAACTTTCGCTCGCTGTCACCGCTGCCGCTCAGCGCGGAGCTGAGCGCGTCGCGACACCGTCGACGGGGAACGGCGCACAGGCCAACGCCGCCTACGCGGCCCGCGCCGGCATCGAGTCGAAGGGCTTCGTCCCCTCACGCTGTCCGTTCCTCAACAAGGCGATGGTGAACGTCCACGGCGGCGATATGCGCGTCGTCGAGGGCCGGTATGACGACGCCGTCTCGGTGTCTGACGAGGAACTTGCCGACGCGTCCGACGGCTGGGTCTCAGTCGCGCCCGGCCACCCGTTCCGCATCGAGGGTGCCAAATCCGTCGCGTTCGAGACGGCCGACGACCTCGACTGGACGGCCCCCGACGCGGTGGTCCACCCCACCGGCCACGGCGAGACGCTCGTCGGTCTCGAACACGGCTTCCAGGCGGCAGCCGAGAGCGGCCTCACGGACTCGACGCCGCGAATCTACGCCGCACAGCCCGACTCGACGGCCGCCATCGCGGATGCCGCAAGCGAGGGTGCGAGCGAACCGGCGACTATCGAGCACCCCGACACCATCGTCGGACCGCTTGAGGTCCCCGACCCTGCCGCCGGCGCTGCGGCGCTCGACTCGCTCGACCGCTCGGGCGGCGACGGCGTCGCCGTCTCAGATAAGGACATTCTGGCTGGCGCGGTCGACGGCTGCGAGATGGGGCCGGAAACCGGTGCGACCGGCGGGACCGCGATCGCCGGTGCGCGGGCACTGGCTGACGATGGGGCCTTCGACGACGACGATGTCGTCGTTCTGGTGAACCCTGTCGCCGGGAGCAAGGAGGCGGACCTGCTGCGCAGCCACCTCATGAGCCAGGGCATCTGAGAATTCGGGCGGCTGCCCGGGAGAGCGGGTCCGATATTGCCGTCAAGCAGGCAGGTATCCCACACTTCGATGTTGTTTATACGGCTCTGACCCATTCACGAAGCTAATGCGCGTTGCAGCGTTCAGCGAACTCACCGGCCCGGACGGCGTCTCGGTTATCGACCAAGCAACCCCAGAGCCCGAACACGGCGAGGCAGTGGTCTCCGTCGAAGCGTGTGCGATCAACCGCCACGACCTCTGGGTTCTCGAGGGGGATTCCGCGATGGTCGACACGGATGATTTACCGTTTGTCAGCGGCCTCGATGTCGCCGGGACCGTCGATGCCGTCGGCGACGGGGTTACCGCTGTCGAACCCGGGGACCGCGTGGTCCTCTGTCCGAACGAGACCTGCGGGACGTGTCGCTACTGTCGTGAGGGGCCGGAGAACCTCTGTGAGAACTTCTCGCTGTACCACGGTGGCCTCGCCGAGGCGGCCCGTGTGCAGGCCGACCGCCTCGTCAGGCTTCCCGACGGCGTGGAACCGGTCGACGCGGCCGCGCTTCCGACGGCCTACATGACGGCCTTCCATATGCTCCGTCGGGTCGACGCTGGACCGGGCGATCTGGTGTTTATCCCGGGCGTCACCGGCGGTGTCGGCGTCGCAGGCGTGCAACTCGCGTCCGTTCTCGGCGCTCACAGCGTCGGGACCTCGTCTTCAGCGGCGAAGCTAACCCGCGTCGAATCGCTCGGTCTGGACTACGCCATCGAGAGCACCGATCCGGACGAGATTCGGGCAGCGGTCACCGAGATCGGGACGGTTGATGGCGTCCTCAATCATCTCGGTGGTGAGTACACGCAGGTCGGTCTGGATGTTCTCCGTCCCGGTGGCCGGATGGCCGTCTGTGGTCGGACCGCCGGCGGCACATCCGAGATCAATATTCCCGACCTGTTCCTCGGTCACAAGCGTGTTATCGGGAGTACGATGGGGACGCAGGGCGATTTGGAACGACTTGTCGACCTCGTCGCTGACGGCGAACTCACCCCGGAGATAGAGGCGACGTACTCCCTAGAGGAGACCGGTGCGGCGTTTGCGGCGATGCAGGACCGCGATAGCGTTGGAAAGCTCGTCGTGACGCCGTAGTCACTCCTAAGCCCGCGAAGGGCGTTTCTTGCCCTCAGCGACCGCCACTCACCGTGCGATGATGACTGGAACAGGCGAGTTACGGAACACTTTCTGGGCGACGTTCCCGACGACCAGCCGATCGGCCAACGAGCCGCCGTGAGTTCCGAGCACGACCGCATCGAAGTCGCCGGCTCTATTCAGAACCGCTCGCGACGGGTGGCCCAGTTGCACCTCGGTGGTTATTTCGGTATCGTACTCGGCAGCGAGTTCGCGAGCGTCGTCGAACACCTTCTCCGCACGCTCCTCGGCGGCCGCTTCGATGTCATCTGCAAGAGCAAGTGCGGTGGCTGCTCCCCCCAACGGTGAGGGTCCGCCCACGACGTGTAAGACAGTAATCTCCGCGTCGGGATGGTTTTCAAGGGTGTACTTGAGCGCTTGTTGGGCCATCTCCGAGTCGTCCATCGGGACGAGAATCTGTGCGATCATACCGCGACTACGGGCAGACTGTGGATAAAATGGTGGTGCGCTTGCTTCAACAACCCAGTACCACCGGCTGTGAACGACCTTCTATCTCGCCGGCAGTTGCTGGCGGGTACGACATCCGTTGAACGAGGCATGCAAGATACAGTACACGTACGCAGCGCAGGCTGGCCCAAATTCACTCTACAACAGTGTGGTGGGAATCGAACGTAGTGTTAAATCAATAGCCTGTCAAACCGTGATTATGAGTCAAACGATTAACTCGATTCTCGTGCCGACCGATGGCAGTGACGGGGCACGGATAGGGGCCCGGCGAGGCATTGACCTCGCTGCCACAATCGGTGCCGACCTCCACGTACTGTCAGCGGTTGACGCCCGTGACATCGAACCGGATCTGAACGCTGATGGACAGACAGAGCGGGAGCGGCTCCTCGAAACGGAGGCCGAACGAGCGGTGGACTCCATCGCGAGACTCGCCCGGACGCATCTCTCCGGACAGATCACTACCGCTGTCGAGTCGGGGATCCCGTTTCAGGCGATCAACGACTACGTCGATACCCACGATATCGATCTCATCGTTATGGGGACGCAAGGGCAGACAGGGTTCGAACGGGTTGTCCTCGGGAGTGTTGCAGAAAAGACGCTCCGGACTGCAGCTGTCCCGGTCGTCACGGTCACTCCGGATGGGGACATCGTCGAAATCGGCGATCAACGGTACGAAAACATTCTCCTCCCGACTGACGGCAGCGAGGGGGCAGGCCTCGCAATTGAATGGGGGATCACGCTAGCGGAGATGTATGACGCAACCGTACACACGCTCTATTCTGTCGACACGAGCCGATTTGGCGGCGTCGAGGGATCAGCAGAGATTCACGATGCGCTTGAGGAAACCGGACAGGAGGCACTCGAAACGGTCCATGAGCGTGCCAGAGACGCAGACGTCAGCATCGCAGGCAACATCGCAAGCGGCCCGGCTGCACGCGCGATTCTCTCCTACAGCGAGGAACACGATATCGACCTCATCGCGATGGGAACACACGGCCGCTCCGGCCTCACGCGATACCTGACCGGAAGCGTCACCGAGACAGTTGTTCGTAATGCGGCTGTCCCGGTCTGTTGTGTCCCGATGCAGTGACAGGTGTTCAGTCTCTCCCTACGATGCGCGCTGTCTCGACGCACCAGACGCGTGCTGTTTTGCAGTGGTGTACGCTTCCCGGACACGCTTGAACTCGTCCTCGTTGCCACCGTGGTCCGGGTGGACCTCCTTGACGCGCTCGCGGTAGGCCGATTTCACGTCGTCCAGCGACGCGCTCTGGGTCAGGCCCAGTTCGCTGAACGCCTGCACCGTCGGGTGTGGTTCCTCCTCAGGGTCCGGGCCGAGGTCGACTTCGGGCGTCTCGAAGGGCAGGCGCGCGCCGAGGTAGACGCCGGGCATCTCGTGTTCGACCAGTACGGGGATAGTCGGCGACCGCTCGATACGGTAGTACGCCCGGGCGTCAAACGTGACTGCCACGTCCCGCTTGGGGAGATAGAAGGCGACGTGTTGCCCCTCGACGAAGTGGTTCTCGGCGAACTGCTCGTCGATGGCTGTGAGATACTCTCGGAGTTCCGCCCGGCGTCGCATCTCTCCGCCGTCGGTCGCCTGCCGGTTCGGCCGCTCGGCCGGAAACACGCGGTTGGCGAGGACGAACAGCCCGGCGACGACGAGGGTTCCGGCGACACCGAGGACGAGCCCGAGGAGCAGCCACTCCGGTAGGACGCCCGGTTCTGTCTGCACGCCCCTCCGTTAGGCCCCAGTGGTAAAGAAATTCCCGCTCTCCGGTAACACGTGACTGCTCTGGGCGGACTGCTGTCTGTCACTTCTGGCTGACACAACTCCGTAGTCAGCGAGTACTGCGACCGAGGAATAACAATCCGTCTTAACCGATGTATCTGAGGTCTTCGTCGGCGGGCGACGGGGAGTTTTGCTGCTCCATCTCTTGGATCTTCCGGACGACTTCCTCCATCTCGTCAGCACGGTCCTCCAGCGAACTGTAGTCAACCTCGAACCCGATGACGTCCTGCAGGATTTCGAGGACGGCCTGCGCGCTCTTGGGGTCGACCAGATAGCCTGACGTTTCGCCCATGAGGCAACTGGCCGGCACGTCCCGTCGCTTGCTCAGGCCCAGCAGTAGGCCGGAGACGCCGACAATGCCGCCCGCGGGCTCGTCCTCGCGGAAGGCCACGCCAGATTCCTCCAGCGTCTCCTTGAACTCCTCGGTCGTCGTCGCACCGAGCACGTCGTACTCCTCAATGAGTTCGCCGGTCGGGACGCCGCCGAGAGCGAACACCCGCTGGACGCCAAACTCGTCGGCGATGTCGAGGAACGTATCGGTCAGGCCGTAGTGGCCCTGATTGTTCTGGGCCTGGTGGTCTCCAGAGAGCACGAGCAGGTCCTGTCCCTCTTCGGGGGTGACAGCGTGGAACTCGGCGCAGGCAAGTTGTGCCTGGCCGTCATCGATGCTGACCTGCGGTGGGAAATGTGTCGAGTAGACGCGGCGGACGAGCTCGCTTTCGAGCTCCTCCAGCAGATGCTCTGCGGCGAGCTTCCCGACGTGGCCGACGCCGGGTAAGCCCTCAACCAGTACCGGTTCGTCGAGGTCGGGGTCCGCTACGCGCTCGATGTCGAATTCGTCCATACGGCTTATTCCCGGTTGCGGCGCTTAAGAGAACGTCGATACTCGCCGTAGCTGTCTTCAGGAGAGAACGGCGCGGGTGCGCTGTTGACCGCTTCGGCCCCGCACTCCGGACAGGTATCGTCCAGCGTGTACACCGGCCGGTCGTGTTCGGACTCCCAGACGGCACAGACGTGGATATCCGATTTCATCGGTGGTGAATCACTGGCGCAGCAACCGACTCACTCGTCGTCTTCGCTGCGTTCGCGGTGGAACTGCCCCGACCCACCGTGTTGCTCAACGACTTTCGCGGCGCGGTCTGCACTCTCTTCGAGTGCGTCCTCGGCGGTCTTGTAGTCAGGCGCTTGCACCTGAATGCGGTACTCAGGCGAGCCGACGTAGGTCACTTCGAGTTCGATCTCGTCGGGGACCTCGCCGTTGCCCTCCGCGGCCTGCAGCGCTTCCTTGATGATGTCGACGCCGTCGCTTTCGGGACAGGATAGGTCGACGTAGCCGGTGACCTGCACGTACGGCACGGAGACATTGTTCCGGGCCGTCTGGACGATGGCGTCGATCTCCTCCTCGGAGAGGTCGACGTCTTCGAGGGCGTCCTTCCCGTGGATCGCTGCCGACTCGAACCCATCGTACATTGAGCCGAACTCCGCCAACAGCTCGTTGGCGATGGCGGCGTAGGTCTCGTCGTCCAGATCTTCGCCGAAGGCCAGCTCCATCCAGTTGTCGGCCTTCTGCTCGTTTTTCCACTCCTGAATCTTCTCTTTTCGCTGGTGGTCGTTGACGTCCTTGATCGAGAGGTCGATCTGCTGGGCGCTCTCGTCGACGTCAAGCACCTTGGCAACGACTGTCTGCCCTTCGTTGACGTGGTCGCGGACGTTCTTGATCCATCCGCTGGCGACCTCGGAGATGTGACAGAGGCCGCGCTTGCCTTCGTACTCGTCGAGGTCGACGAAGACGCCGAAGTCCTCGATCTCGTCGATCTTGCCGACGACGAGTTCGCCCGGTTCGGGCCAGCCGCTGTATTTCATCCTATCGGGCCTCGACGACGGCGGTCACTTCGCCTTCGATGTCGGCCTTGCCGCCCGTCGGGCGGGCGATGGTGTGGCCACAGACGGCACACGAAACTTCGCTCGCGGCCTTCTCGAAGAGAGACTGTTCGTTCTCGCAGTCGGGGCATTCGACGGTAATGAAGCTTCCTGCCATCGTTACTCCTGGAACTCCAGTCGGCCGGCGCGCCATCCTTCGCGGAGGTGGGCCTTCCCACACTCGCCACAGCGGTACTTGAGGTCCGTCTTCTTGGTGGGCTTGTCGCCACCCGGGACCTTCGAGAACTTCCCGTCGTTCCCGATACCGGAGTTGCGCTCGCGCTGGCGGTCGATCCACTTCATGCCGGTCTGACGGCCGCTACGGACTTTCTCGACCTCGTGTTCCTGGTGCTCGTTACAGTGCGGACAGTACGTGTTGAAGCGTCGTGGCATCTGCATAGATATCGGCCTTACCGAGCGATTTGACGTGGCCGCTTAAAACCCGTTTGGTTCGCACCTGCTGTGTGCCCCACAGTATCGTCCCTGTCACACGACTAACCGCCATATTCAGCCCGTCCGCGTTCCGCCACTGCTCCGGCTACTGGAACCGGGCTGACGGTCCACTAGATTCGATTCGGACTGCCCCGAACACACCTGATTCCGAACCCGAGAGCAGTTCGAGATTCACCGCTTCTCCAGCAGAGAGCGACCGGAGCTTCGTCGCCAGTTCGCTGTCGATGTAGTCCACAACCTCGTAAGTCTCGTCGGCTTCGACGTCCCGAAGTTCCATCCGTCCGTCGTCGTCCATCGGGCTGACGACGACTGAGGCCCGCTCGCACGACCGCTGCTGTTGTTTCAACATACACGACTGTCGCGATTCCGGATATATAAATCTCGGCTATCAGGCTGTTAAGCATCTAGACACGACCGGTAAGAATATAAGGACATTCTAGTTACAGGTAATCCCTCGACGCTCGCTGTCGGTTACTGTGCTGTGTCGCAATCGCCTTCGAAGTCACTAAGTACGCTGTTGGCAAACAAACGGGCATGAAGAAGCTCATTATCCACGGCGACCCGGGGCTGCGAAAGGGCGGCCGCATCGAGTACGAGGACGAGGAGTACGAGGTGTTCTCGGTCTCGCGGCAGGGCGACTGGCACGGCCCGGACCGGCCACAGCTCTGGTGTACTATCGGCTCGGAGGACGAAGAAGAGACGTTCAAGACCCAGGAATACATTCCGATGCATCTGGACACGGACGACATCGAAGCTGAGGCCGTCACCGTGCTCCGCGAGCGCGCGCCGCCGAACGCCGAGTCCTGAGTGGCCCGCATCGTTCCCTGAAAATCGCCGTTCGCCAAGAATACCCTGCTCCTTTTTCAGAAGTATTCCGGTCGGACCTGGTAGATCGTGACGCCGCCGACTCGTTTCGCTACGGTCACGCCCTGTAGCTGGTCGACAGTCACGTCACCGTAGCGGGCTCGTTCGGCCGGGCCGACGTAGACGTAGCGCACGTCATATGCTTCGAGGAGGCGGCGTTGCTCGGTCGCGTCGCCGGTGTAAATCGTCTCCACATCGTCGACGCGGCGGTCGTACACCGTGTCGTTGCGGTACTGGGCCTCGTGGGTCCAGCCCGCGACGGTCGGCAGTCCGGTCAGGCTCGACGGCGCGCTTGCGCCCTTGCCCTCGTTGGCGTCCCACTCATAGTCAGCGGGGGCGGCCGTGACAATGGTTGGCCGGCCCTCCGCTGTCGCATCGAGCCATCGAATCGCTTCGGCTTCTTCTGGATGGTCGTCATCGAGGTATGCCAGCCCGTTTAGTGTGGGCTCTCCCGCGGCGTCGGCGTGATTCGAGAGCGCAAAGACGCCGTACAGCGACGCCGAACAGACCAGCAGGGCGACGAACGCGCGGACGCCGATGGTTACCCACGCTCGCGCGCGGTCGCCGGTCGGCCGCCAACGGGTGAGCAGCCACGCCAGCACGGGGCCGGCGGCGACCCCCCAGAGCACCCACACCTGCATGTACGTCTTGAACACGGTGTTCATACGGCCGATGTTCTCCCTGACGAAGACGAATTCGACGAGGAAGACCAGACCCGCGCCAGCGAGAATCAGCACGGCTTCGAAGCCAACGGGCCGGTCGCCGCCGTCAGCGAGCGCCGGAACCGCGTCGACGGTACGGTCAAGTGTCGGCGAGCGCGCGAACAGCCACGCGCCGAGCAGTAGCGGGGCGAGCAAGCCGACCGCTGCGATGTCAAGCGTCGCGGCGAGCGCCGCCGTTCCGACGGTCACGAGACCGACGATGCGGGCCGTACTCTGCCCGACAGCACGCCCGGTCTGGGCGTACAGGTACAGCCAGAACGGGGCGACGAACAGGCCGTGGACGGCTAGGAGCTCCAGCAGTGAGGTCCGGTCGGGCAGAACCGCAATCTCGCGGCCGCTCGCCGGGCCAAGCCAGAATGGGAGCGACCAGAGCAGTCCCAGCGCAAGGACGCTGCCAGCGACGGCCAGCCCCATCCCAATCCGAACGCCCTCTTGACCCGGTCCGTTCAGTCGGAGCCGCTGTCCGATATCATCCGGGAGGAGCGTCGTCGGGTCGGCCGGCGCAACGGTGACCGTCAACAGGGCCAGTCCGCCCATCGACGGGAACGACCACGTGTTCGTTACGGCCATGATGCCCGCGACGGCCGGGAGCGCACCGAAAAGCAGTGCGAGCCGTCGCCGGCGTTCGACGGCCGGCGTCTGGTAGTAGCTGAAACAGAGTGCGGCGGCGAGCAACAGGAAGCCCGTGCTCATCATATGGGCGTGCATGTCGCCGTTGAGCCAGGCAAACAGCGGGAACTCGTCGATGACCAGCGCAGCACCGGGTTCGTACGTGCCGAAATCAGCCGCGCTGTCCTCGATGACACGGCTTGCGTCCCAGTAGCTGAACGAATCCGGCCCCGCCGCGAGCCCTTCCAGTTCGTAACCCGCCCGTTCGGCGACTGTCTGGCGCCGCTCGTCCGGCAGGAGCCAGACGAGGAACTTCGCGGGCGTCGACAGATTGCTCGCGATGCCGACACAGAACGCCGTGAGGCCGGCGGCCAGCCGTCGCGGGAGGCCGCGTTCGCTCGCGACAGCGCCGGCCAGTCCGTACGCCGCCGTGATCAGCGTGGCATAAAATCCAGCGAGCGCGAGATTGTACGCGAACTGGCCGGCGGTTCCCGTGATTCTGGTGAGAATCGCCGCGATGAGGTGCCCACCGTAGTAGTATGCGACCGACTCGCCGGCGAACCACATGTCCTCTAGCGGGAGGCTGTCAGCTCGTACGAGCGACTGTAACAGGCCGAAATCGAGGAACTTCTCGCCGCCAATGGGGATGATTGCAGGGTCGAGCGCCCTGATGCCGACGACGAACAGGAACGCGACTGTGAACACGCCGGCTGTCTCCGCGTACGTTCGGGCGTTCGGTCCATTGTCGCTCCGCCAGACAGCCAGTGTACTCACGGCGAGCACGGCGACGCCGAGCCAGATGCCAAGCGTCAGCGAGAGGCGACCGACGAAATAGGTGGCCAGCCACAGTATCGAGACGGCAACCGGGACGCCGAAGGCGAGTCCACGGTCGGCAAAGCGGGGGAACAATAGTCCGGCGACGGTCCCGCCAGCGTACAGTAACAGGAGGTAGAGGGCGAGCCAGGTGGCGAGGAGCCCGTATTCCATCAGTGAAGGGACCGGTTCGCTGGCCTATACGCTTTTTCGTTGCCTCCGGACTTATCAACTGATCAGGAACCAGTAGCTTCGAACTGTTTTTAGTTCCGCCTGTCCGACTACTCGGCAATGTCGCGTTCCGTCGGGGTTGTCCTTCCAGCCTACCGTCCCGACATGGACCAGCTCGGGACCTATATTGCCGCCATTGACGGTGCCCTTGCCCCGCAGACCATTGTTGTCGAGCTTGATGCGCCACGAGACGGCGTTCCTGTACAGCTCCGTTCGCTCCCAATCGAAGTCCACACCGTGCCCTATCGCCGCGGGAAAGGCGCAGCTATCACCGCTGGGTTCGAGCGGCTGGAGACCGACGTGCTGGCCTTTGTCGACGCCGATGGGTCGACACCGGTCAACTCACTCGAACGGATACTGGACCCGGTCATCGACAGCCGAACGGACCTCGCTGTGGGCTCCCGCCGTCACCCGGACGCGACGGTCGCCACCCACCAGACGTTTGCCCGGCGGTTCCTCGGCGACGGCTTCGCATGGCTTGCCGGCCAGTTGCTTGACGCACGGTTGTATGACTACCAGTGCGGTGCGAAAGCCATCGACGTGGCCGCGTGGGAGCGCGTTCGCGACCACCTGTACGAGCCCGGCTTCGCGTGGGATGTCGAACTGATCGCCATCGCGGCGGCGCTGGACCTGCGTATCGAAGAGGTGCCGATAGAATGGGAAGACAAGCCCGGCTCGACGGTGTCGCCGATACGAACGTCGATAGACCTACTCGAAGCACTGCTGACGGCTCGCCACCGGTCGAAGCAACTGCGCGATGACAGCCTCCACACGGCCTTGGCCGAACATTTCGACGAGCCAACCGCTCTTATCGAGAAGGACCGATGATGGACATCGAACAGCAGGTTCGACGCATCGTTCCCGACCGGTTCGAGTCGCTCGTATCGGGCGTCCGGTTCGGCCAGTTCGTCTCCGTCGGCGTTGTCGGTGCGATCAGCGACAACACGGTTCTCGCCGTACTCGGCCTGGTTTTCGGTGTCAGCGATATGTGGGCCAAAGCCGCCGGCGTCGAAACGGCGATTCTCGTGATGTTTCTGGTCAACGAACACTGGACGTTCGCCGGCCAGGGTGATGCCGACCGCCGTTCGTTCGCCAAGCGGCTCGGGAAATCCCATCTGGTCCGGTCCGGCGGTGTCGCGGTCCAGCTTGCCATCTACTGGCTGCTCACGCAGTGGCTGACGATTGAACTCGTTGTCGCCGGAACTGACCTGTGGTTCATTGCCGCGAGCCCACTCGCCATTGGCGTTGCGATGCTGGTCAACTACGTCGCCGAGAGTATCTTCACCTGGCAGGTCCATGCGGACGGGTGAGCATAGCGCGTTACTAACTCACGGACGGCACTCGAATCACAACCCTTAATGAGGGGACCGGACTACGAAGAAGTAGCGGGATGGGATAGCCAGGAGATTCCGGCGGGCTCATAACCCGCAGATCGGTAGTTCAAATCTACCTCCCGCTATCATTTTGCCGAACTCACTCTTCCAGTGCGGCGTTTTACCGCCAAACAACGCTGAGTGCGGCAATTATAGCTGAGAAGATTTGAACGAGAGAACACCGAGTGATATGAGGTGTTCGCGTTGTTCAACTCTATCTCCCGCTATATTCTGTCGCTCACAAATTCGTGGGTGACTGGCGTATTCAGTAGATTTGAAGAAAGTCACAAGCGATCGAAGAGAGCGGCGTGAATGTGGTTCAAATCTCTCTTGCGTTGTAGACTGCGTTTAGCCTGTTCACCGCTGTTGCTCACTGTCGTGGAGATACCCCTCTCTGGCCGCCGTGAGTATCCGGTACAGTGTGGCGACCAGCGCAACAACGAGCAACACGCTAAGGACCTGTGTAGGCGTGTTCTGCGTCTTGAACGCCCATGGGAGCGCCAGCGCTACCAACTGGACGGAAACGATAAGTCCGGCGAGGGTCGTGACGGCGACCGACAGATACCGGGCACCGCGCTGAAATGGGCCGCCGCGGTCCATCGCCTCGAAGCCGTATCGCTGTACCATCGCCCCTTCCAGCGCCAGCCAGAGCGCCAGCAGTACAGCCGCACTGAATCCGACGGTTCCGAGCGGGTCCGAAATCGTGAGCGCCGTTAGTCCAGCGACAATTCTGCTCGCGCCGACGAGCAATGCGAGCGCCAGTGGCCCAAGCAACACAAGCGAACTGAACAGGGCGGCGAAATCCCCTGCAAGGGATCGAATGGAGGGAGACACAACGGCTAGTGTCGGCCCAGCATTTTGTAAGGCTACTGGCAACTACTGGCGGCCCGCTTCCAAATCGCTACAGGAACCGTATTAACAGCCGCCCTAGTCGTCGCCGTGCTCGTCGACGATGGTGACCTCGCCGTCGATGACCTGAACGTTGATCAGCGTCTTGGCGTCGTACCCGGCTTCGTCGAGCTTGTTCGTCCCGTCGGCTTTCTTGATGACACAGACGATGTCACGGATGTCCGCGCCGATGTCTTCGAGCGCGCCTGTAAGTCCGGCCAGCGTCCCGCCGGTCGAGAGCACGTCGTCAAGGACGAGGACCTGGTCGCCCTCGTACACGTCGTTGACGTACATTTCGCTCTCGGAATAGCCGGTTACCTGAGACAGTGACACTTCCCCGTCAAGCCCGTACTGACGCTTGCGGACGACGACGAGTGGGATATCGGTCATCAGCGAGACGGCTGTGGAGATGTGGATACCCATCGCCGCCGGTGTGACGATCTTGTCGACGTCGTCGAGCTCTGCCTTCCGGATGATCTTGATGACGATTTCGCGCAGAAGTTCCGGTCGAAGCATCGGGACCCCGTCGCTGATGGGGTGAACGAAGTAGTGATAGCCTTCCTTCTCGATAATTGGCGCTTCGAGTAGGGACTTCTTGAGTCGGTCCATGCTGGCGGTACTACAAGCCCGTACTAAAATTCTCCGTCACCGACTCAGTAGAGCGACAGCAACTCACCGAGCGCTCGCATCATCGGCAGGAGGTGTGCATCCCCCAGCGCGTAGTACTCGACGCTCGTCAGCAGTAGGAACACAGCCGCCACACCTGTTGCGGCACCGAGAAGCACTGCACCGACCTGCCCTGCTCGGCCTTCGGAGCGACCACAAAGTGCCCAGATACCGAGTGGGACAGCGATGCCAACCGCGAGCAGCGCGTGCAACTGGAACGCCTCGCCGATGCCGTTCACCGTCAGCGCGACAAACATCACGGTCACCTGGCCGCCGATCAACACTGTCCCCGCAACTGTCCAGAGGAATGTGTACCAGTGGTTCGCGAGGCTCTTGCGTACCGCTGGGAGCCGCACGAGCAGATACACGCCGAGCGGATAGAGCGGGAACAAATACCGGGCAGTCACCTGTGCGTGCAGTGGTAAGCGGGTGTTGTACAGGAGGATGACGCCGACGAACGCCGTTATGGCGAACACGTCCACGACACGGCCGGCGCTGAGTGTCCGGTCAGCCATCGACGATGGCAGACGCAGCCGTCGGACGACTGGGAGTGCACCGACCATGGCGACGAGAATCGGCGCGGATTCAAGCAGTGAGAGATTGACGGATTCCTCACCGGCCTTATCGAGCGTCCGGCTCGCGCTTCCTGACCGGACAAACGCGTGATACACGTCATCTGGTTGTTGCTGTAGCGCTTTGAATCCCGAAACAAGTTCGCCGCCCAACAGCAACAGCGGCCGCATCCCGCTCTTGATGATCCCGAACAGAGGTGACAGCAGAGTGAACAATCCATCTGGTCCACCACCGCCGCTACTGCTGCCACCGCTTGCACTGCTCGCAGTATTGCCGCCAAGGGAGCCACCGCGGGAAATCAACCTCGGGGGCCTCACCGGAGAGCCGGAGATAGCGATATTAGTGATAATAAACGGCAGCAGAGAGAGGGCGAAGACGACGCCGATACGAACGAGCGTCCCTGGGCTGTTGTCCGGGGCTGTTGGAATATCGACCAGCGCCAGAGCGACACAGAGCAGGAGCGCTTCCGGAGCGTGTACCCATGCGTACAATCCCACCAGCGCGTAGGCGAGTGCCCGGAAGGTCTGCCGCTGCGTGATAACTGCCCCGTCTGCTGGCTTGCGACTTCGATAGAGGCAGTACGCGACGCAGACGACCACTGTCCCGGTGACGGCGTGGCGCTTCGGCACCGACGCCCAGAAGGCCAGTGGCGTCCCGGCTGTGAGCAACACGACGCTCAGGAGCCCCAGCCGACGTGTTTGCACCCGGCTGAGGAGCCGATAGAGAACCACCGGCGTAAACGCTGCGATGAGGAGATGCGTCAGTTGCAGCGCGTATAGATGGGTCCGGCCGGCGTCGAGCGGCTGCGCCAGCGTCACGTTCAGCCCGAACAGTCCCAGGACAGTGACGGTACCACCGTAGAGGAGCCAGTCACCGTCGGTGTAGTAACTGCACTGGACCACCAGCGCTAACAGCGCGAGCGACCAGAGTGCGACCAGCGCAATGCGGAGTTCGACGACGGCGGCAAGCAGGTCAAGGACAAATACCAGCGGGAGCGAGAGGACAATGACGCCGTAGTTGCGCGCGTACCACTGACCGCCGTATCTGCTCGCCCCCGGCGTTTCTAGTCCGGGGCCGTAGGCCGCTTCAGTCATCGCTAGCTGTCCGTTCGAGAGGCTGTACAGCCCATTCGCCAGCGTGTATGAATCGTTTATCAGGAACGCTGTCCGCCACAGTAGCCCGAACAGCACGACCGTCGCGAGAAACACGCTCAGGCCGAGTCGGTCGCCAAACAGCACCGAATACGCCGTCTCGCGGGTGTTTGAGAGGGCGGGTGTCCGCTGTCGGAGACGCCCGACGAACCCCGCCGCCGTCATTTGACCACCGAGATCGTGATGTTGCGCGTCGCCACCACGCCGTGGCCCGCTCCGTCGCGCTTGCTCACAGTCACTGTGCCGGTGTACTGCTCGTGTTCTATCTCGCCGCCGGTGAACGTGTCCGACGCCAGCGTCAGGTCGTACGTGTCACCGGTCGAGTCGTCCAGAAAGTGATTCGTCGTCCGCGTGTAGCCCAGTTCCTCGATTGTGAGTTCGTAAACGAGTGTCGGCCGTCCGGTAAGATTCGCGAACTGTATGCGGACCGGCGGCGCATCGAGGTAGTAGCTCGCCGCGCCGTAGGACCCCTTCTCAATCGTTACTTCGTCCGGCATTTCAACTGTGGAAACCGTGACATTGCCAGATTCGAGCGCCACCGGCTCTGGTTCCGTTGCCAGCGTGACGCCGGGGACCAGCGGGCCGGAAAGCAGTGTGACGCCGAGTATAATGGCTATCACACCGGTAATAACAGCCCGCGTTCTTTCCATTGTTACCAGTCACTAGATATCTGGCAATAAAAGTATCGCAGAGGCAGTGATGTGGATCCGCAAAAACGCAGAAAATTAGAACTTAGTTACGCTTCAGGACCTGAGTCCTGTGCAAGCGTTGCGGAGTTGTCGCCCTCAGCGGACTCGTAGACCACGCTCACTTCATACTGATCGGTAATTGTCGTACTGCTGCTAGCCTGCGAACCATCCACAATAATTGAATTGCCGGCAGTGACCTCCGATGGAGTGCCGCTAGAGAGCGTTTGCCAGTCCTTGTCGATACTCGTTGAGCTGCTGTCGACAGTACCGCGTACGTAGAGCTCTGTAGCCTGAATTGTGTCGCCACCGTCATGCGTTATTTTTAATTCGGATCCAGTATCATAGTCGAAACTGAAACTAGCCTGCGGCGTGGCCTGCTGCGCCTGGTCACCGAGACCAAGCACAAAGGAGGCGATTACTGCGGCCAGAATGACCGTGATTGCGACCATCAGGATGACCCCGATGACCGGCGACACTGCGTCGTCGTCGTGGATGAGTTGTTTGATATCCATGGTTTGTTCGACGCACACCGCGAGTGTGACCCGAGTAGGAATCCCCTATAGATCGAAGGACTTCCTTACCGGCTCGCGGGGTGTGCTGTCTCAACCACATGAGAGGTACCTACTTATACACACAGTACGTTTTAGCCGTTCAATGCTGCCTTGAAAGACTTCAAGGCTGGCTGTACCGCCGGAATTCGATACGGCGGTATTTCGATAGTTCAGCGGCAAATGAGACAAACGAAACAGTACAGGCCGTGAAATAAACAGGAGTTTAGTTGTCGGACTCGGCTTCCTGGGCCACATACTCGGTCAGTGTCATCTCACGACCGGCGTAGGTATGATAGCCCGCGGAGACGCTGAGTACAATCGCGATCAGCGTGGCCCAGACCAGCGGCGGAATCACTGTGAACGGGTAGACGCCGACCCAGAGAATCGTCACGATTGCCAGACTGACCGCGCCGAGCGAGAGGTAGTACTCGCGCCAGGGGAACTCACTGCCCGGCACGATCTCGAGATAGACGGTGAGTTCCTCTGTGTGTGCAGTCTTGGAGATCGTCCCGTTTTCATCGTCGTAGTTGATGATACCCGTCTCGTCCATCCGCGGGAGATGGGACTGCTGTAACGTGGTGTAAACGCGCTTCCGTTGCGCGCTCGTCACCTCGGTATCTGGGCAGTCGTACTCCTGTGCCGCGACGTGTGACGCGAGGTCACCGAGCTGTACTGGCCCGTCGTGTGCCCGTAGATACTGCAGCGTGTACCGACGCCGCTCGTTCTGCAGCACGTCGAATATCTCGCCCTTTGAAAGGTCGTCGTCCGCAGCGGAGTCTGACCGTTTTACCTGCTTGCTCATGTCAATTTCTCCAATCCCCACCACCCATCACAGGGAATACAGCGAAAATCAGGACGTTCATCAGTTATAAACTCACGGGTTTCGGTGCCGGAAAAAACGAGATGCCGCGAGCTTATGCGTCAGGTCCGGATGCAGTGGCGAGTGTCGCGGAGTTGTCGCCAGTAGCTGACTGGTAGACGACATCGAACTCATAGCTATTACTGCTTACGGCGACAACAACTCGATCTCCTGCGACGACTTTGCTATTACTACCACTAGCTTGGCCTCCCGGCCACTTATCATTGCTATCAGTGATATCACCACTGCCGCTATTGTCGAAGCCAGTCCCTCGGAAGTAGAGGTTGCTCGCCTTAATTGAGTCACCGCCGTCGTGAGTAACGGTTACCTCACCCGCACTACCTGCAGCACCACCGCTATCGTACTCCGTACTGAAGCTAGCCTGTGGAGCCGTGTTACTGACCTGATCGCCCAGACCGAGGACGAATGTTGCGATAACGGCTGCAAGGATGACCGTGATTGCGACCATCAGGATGACCCCGATGACCGGCGACACAGCATCGTCGTCGTTGAAGAATCGTTTGAGTTCCATTGTTGTGTCCGCACGCATCAACAGGTCGCCCTGTTATGCCGTGCTTATCGAATCGTGGCTATGGAGATATATAAGTCTGCACCTGTATTATCAGAACGTGTAATTACCCTGTCTGTTAACAGCTATTCTGGGGTGTTTGAAACCGGATGCAGCCGATCAGGTCTGCAATTATCACAGAATATGTTTTTAGACCTTCACGAAAGGGCCAGCAGTGCCACTGTAACAAACACCGCGAGAATGAGGATGCTGAGTCCGATGCCGGCTCGCATCGGGTGTACGAGGCTGTCATCGTCACGACGCCCCGCAATCACGTCGTTCGGGGATGTCACTGCCCGCGTGACGACGCTCGTGGCCTGCACCACTGCGCGGTCCACGGCGGCGTACAGTTCGGTCACACCGACAACGAGCCCGCGGGAGCCATAGAAGACGGCGGGGTTGTACAGCGAATCGATGTCTGGGACACGGCCGAGTTTCGAGAGGGGCTTCTTTGTCACCGCGAAGCCAAGCAGTCCGAGAACGGCTAGAACGACTCCCTCGATGAGGTGGGGAACAGTGTACGTTTTGTAGACATGGTCAACGACGGCCTCACTCGTCACGTCGAACGGAAGGATGGTGAAAAGCGCCGTATCGTACACACCGTAGATGACACAGAGCGCAGCCACGGACACCATTGCCACGCTCTGCAGGCGGTTCGCGTCCGGGACGCTGCTGTCGTACTCGCCGTGGAAGAACGCGTAGTAGCCGAACTTGATGAACGACATGAACGTGCCAACGCCGCCCAGCAGTAGCATCCACTCGAGCGTATAGAACTCACCGAGCGGGAGCGGTCCCTTTCCGAAGGTGTAGTGGCTCCCGGAGATAATGATCCCCTTGCTGACGAACCCGTTGAACCCGGGGAAGCCGGCGATAGACAGCGCAGCGACGGAGAACGCCCCCGCTGTGATCGGCATCTCCCGCCAGAGACCGCCGAGTTTCTTCAGGCTCTCTGTCCCGGTCCGGTAGATGACGACACCGGCGGTCATGAACAACAGGCCCTTGTAGAGGATATGGTTGAACACGTGCGCGAACGCGCCGGCCTGTGCGAGCGAAGTTCCGATACCAACGCCGGCGACCATGTACCCGACTTGTGACTGGATGTGATAGGAGAGGAGCCGCCGCATGTCGTTCTGGAACAGCGCGAACAGCGCGCCGAAGATAGCCATTCCGCCGCCCATGTACGCGATGGCCTCGTGGCCGTTGGGGAACGCGCGGTACATCCCGTAGACGCCGGTCTTGGTCGTAAACACACAGAGGAACACGCTGGCGGCGATGTGCGGGCGCGGATAGGTGTCTGGCAGCCACGCGTGCAGGCCGATGAAGCCGACGTTGACGCCGATACCGATCGCGGCCAGCGCGGCGGCCAGCCCGGTCGTAATACCGGCCGTTTCCGGACCGCCCGGCACTGACGCGAACAGGAACGTCTCCACATTGACGTAGTGCCGGAGGATGGCGGCCATCAACAGCGTGCCGCCCAGCCCGTGCAGCAGGGCATACCGGAACCCGGCCCGGACCGCCTTACCGCCGTAGTGCCACACTAGGAGCGTGCTCGTGACGGCCATCAGCTCCCAGAAGAAGATGAGTGTCAGCCAGTCGCCAGCGAAGACGGCTCCAAAGCTGGTCGCGACGTACGAGAGGGCGTACCCTGTCTGTGTCGTGTTGGCCTCGCTGGCATAGGAGTAGAGCACGGCGACCGCGGCGATGAGCCCGAAAATGATACCCATCAGCCGAGAGAACGGGTCGACGTTCAGGAGGACGGCGTCGAACCCGAGGAACTGGGTCTGGAGATGTGCGCCCTCCGGGACCGCAAGTGCCCATGGCACCGCGAGCGCTGGCACGAGCGCGCCGACCGCGTGTCCGGCACGCCGCGGAAGCCGGGACACGACGATTGCCAGCGCCAGTAGTACGACGACTGGTGGAACCACTGTAAGCATCGACATTACGCCATCACCCCCGGCAGATTACCGACGATAGTGTCGACGATTCGCAGGAAGACAGCCGTGTACGGCACTGTCCCTAGCAGGAGCGACAGCGTGGCCGCGGTGAGGATCGGCCCGAGCATGAACCACGTACTTTCGCCGCCGCGCCAGCCGCGGTCGTCCCAGCCCCCTGCGGGCGGGCCGCCATGGTGTTCGTGTTCCTCATCGTGTTTCCCGAGGTGGTCGACGTGTTCTGGCTTCGGCACCTCGCCCTCGTCGGAGTGACCGTCGGCAACATCCGATGCGTGGTCATTTCCGCCGTCGGCTCGAACCTTGTCTCGCCCGCCAAGCGGCCCCCCGATGAGTGGCTTCTCGTCGTGACCGTCCGGCGATTCGAAGTACGCCTGATAGACGATTGGCCAGAAGTACGCGATGTTGAGGACACCGGAGACCAGCAACGCGGCGGCGAAGACGAGCCCGCCATTGAGGCTGAGCGCACCGATGACGAGATACCACTTGCTGACGAAGCCAGCGACCAGCGGAATCCCGGCCATCCCGGCCGCGGCGACGGCGAAGGCGGCCATCGTCAGTGGCATCCGTTTCCCGATGCCAGCCATGTCGCTGATGTCGTCGGTGTGGGTCTCGACGTGTATCGCGCCGGCACAGAAGAACAGTGTCAGTTTCATGAATGCGTGTGCAGGGATGTGGAGCAGGCCGCCCGTCAATGCCTGTCCGTGGAGCAGTCCCAGCCCGAGCACGATATAGGACAGTTGGCTTATCGTTGAGTACGCCAGCCGCCGCTTCAGGTTGTCCTGTCTGAGCGCGATGACACTCGCCGTCAGGAGCGTAAAGGCCGCAATCGCGGCCAGCGGGAGGCCGACGCCGAGTTGCTCCATCGTTCCGGTCCCGTACACGTCGAGAACGACTCTGGCGATGCCAAACACGCCGCTCTTGACGACTGCGACGGCGTGGAGCAGGCCCGACACCGGCGTCGGCGCGACCATCGCATCCGGGAGCCAGGAGTGCACCGGCATCAGTGCGGCCTTGACGCCGAAGCCGGCCGCAAGCAGGGCGAACGCTGCCCGTGCCAGCGTCGGGTCCGCCGTCACGAGGCCTTCGAGCCCGCCGGGCGTAAACGCGGTCGTTCCGGCGAGGACGAACACCAGCACCGTCCCGCCCAGCACGGCGACGCCGCCGCCGAAGGTGTACGCAAGGTACTTCCGACCGGCGGCGCGGGCCTCGTCCGTCTCGTCGTGGGTAACAAGCGGGTACGTCGACACTGTCAGCAGTTCATAGCAGACGAACAGCGTCAGCAGGTTCGACGCGAACGCGACGCCGACAGCCGACGCGAGGCTGGCTGCGAAGGAGGCGAAGTACCGCGTCTGGGCGTGTTCGTCCAGCCCGCGCATGTAGCCGATGCTGTAGAAACTGGTGACGATCCACAGCAGGCTTGCAAGCAGGCCAAAGAGAAGCCCGAGCGCGTCGACGCGGAACGCCAGTTCGATCCCGGTGGCCAGCTGCCCGAAAGAGAAGACGTACCGCATCCCCGACAGGACGCCGGGGACCATGCTCGCGACGATAGCGAACTTCGCGACTGCCACCGTGATGGTCACCCCCTCCCGCACGTTCGGACGACGTTTGAGCGAGAGAATCACGGGGATGGCCACCGCGGAGACGAGGATTGCAAACAGCGGTCGAAGTGATGTGATATCAGTCATTGGTTTAGCAGGGGTGGAAGCGTCTCTCGAAGCACCTGTTCGAACGCTGGTACGGCTGCGGTCAGCGCGACCGCGAGCGCAGCCGCGATGACGACGACGGCGATCATCCCGAACGAGACTGCCTGTCCGCTCCCATCTGTTACGGGAGCCTCGTCAGGCTTCGAGTGGATGGTCGCCTCGGCGAAGTAGAGCCGCTCGACGAGGCGGGCGAAGTACGCAAGCGTCAGCAACGTACTCGCGAGCAACACGGTCACAACGGCCCAGTTCTCGGTGTTGACTGCGCCGAGGACAATGTACCACTTGCCGACGAAGCCGACCGCCGGTGGAACGCCGACCATCGCCAGCGAGAGCACGGCGAAGGCAAACGCCGAAACCGGGACGCGGCTCCCCATCCCGGCGTAGCCGTTCACCGTCGTCGCGCCCGTCTTGCGCTCGATAATGCCCGTCGCAGCGAATAGCCCGCCCTTCATTACCGCGTGGCCGAGCAGGTGAACGGTCGCGCCGACGACGGCCAGTGGGGTTGCGATGGCGAATCCGGCGATGACGAGGCCGAACTGCGACACCGAGGAGTACGCCAGCATCCGCTGGACGCTGTCCTGTGAGACGGCGAGCGCACTTCCCGCGATGATACTCACGCACGCCAGCCCGACCAGCGCCCAGCGAGCGACGGGCACGGCCGCCAGGAACTCCACGGTGAACACGGAAAACAGCAGGCGGGCAAGCGCGTATGCCGAAACCGTCGAGACAAGCGCTGAAATGAACGCGCTCACCGTATCCGGGGCGTTCGCGTAGGCGTCGGGCTGCCAGGTGTGCAAGGGGAACAGAGCGACTTTCACCGTCAGCCCGCCGACCATCAGCCCGAACGCGGTCAGGACGAGCGTCGAGTCGTAGGCCGCCATCTCCCCGAGTTTGGTCGCCAGGTCAGCCATGTTGAGCGTGCCCGTTGCCGCAAGCAGGTAGCCGATGCCAAGCAAGTACAGCGAGGCCCCGACGGTCCCGATGATGAGGTACTTCAGCGCCGCGACGGCGGCACTGGCGTCCCGGCCACTCGCTACGAGGCCGTACGCCGCAAGCCCCGTGATTTCGAGGAACACGTAGAGATTGAACACATCGCCAGTGACCGTCATGCCCGTCAGGCCGGCGACCAGCAGGAGGTACAGTCCGTAGAAGGGGCCCGAGTGCGGGCCGGCCTGCCGAGCGTACGCGAGCACGCCGAGTGACACGACAGCCACGAGCAGGGCGACGGCACCGGAGAGCCCGTCGACGACGAGTTCGATGCCGTACGGGGCGGCGAAACCACCGACCGCGTAGGACACAGTCCCATTTGTGCCGACGGTCCACGCGAGCAGTCCGGCCAGGCCGGCCTGCCCGAGGAGTGTCACCGTCGCGACGGGCCACCCGGCCCGGTCGCTCACGAGACTCGCAGCCAGCGGTATCGCACCGCCGACGATCGGCAGGACAACCAACAATACGGGGAGTTGTTCAATCATAGTAGAGCTGTTTGAGCTTGTCTTCGTCCAGCGTACCGTACTCGGTGTAGATGCGGATGATCAGCGCCAGCGCCACGGCGGTCAGGCTCACCCCGACGACGATCGCGGTCAGGATGAGGACGTGTGGCAGCGGGCTGACGTACGGCCCACCCCCTTCCTTTATTATCGGCGGGTTTCCGCCGGTCCGGAACGCGAGCGTGATGAAAAACAGGAAGATGCCCGTCTGGAAGATGTTCATTCCGATGACTTTCTTCACGAGGTTCCGGGACTCGATGAGCATATACAGGCCGATACCGAGCAGGAGCATCACAGCGAAGTAGTTGTAATGTGAGTTCAGCAGTTCAAACATTAGCTCTCATCCTCCGGTTCGTCGACGGCGTGGCCGAACCCCGCCGCAAGCAGGAAAAAGAGGCCGATAGCAACGCTGGCGACGATACCACCGATGGCCAGTTCGACGAGCTCGATGGCGTAGGCGACCACGTGCGAGATGAACTGTTCGTACAGGTGATATTCGAGGAAGTTCCCACCCAGGAGAATCGTTCCCAGCCCGATGGCTGCGAACGTGAGCACGCCGCCGGATGCGAGCGCAGCGACGACACGGACGTCGAGCCACTCCCGCGCCGCGTCAATCCCGTAGGCAAACGCGAGCATCATTACGACCGACCCCGCGATGACCCCACCCTGGAACCCACCGCCGGGGGAGTTTGCCCCGTGGAACATTACGAACAGGGCGAAGGTGAGCACGAACGGCGCGACAACGCGGACCGTCGTCATGATGATGGTACTCTCGACGTACAGCCCGGTTCGCTCGTCGGCGCTCATGCGAACACCTCCTGTCTGAGGACGGTCAGCGCTGCGACCCCGGCTGAGAAGACCACGACAGCCTCACCCAGCGTGTCGAACCCACGGTAGGCCGCGAGCACCGCCGTCACACCGTTTTTCACTTCGGTGTCCGCGTACGCGTTTTCGAGGTAGTACTGTGTTACCTCGCCGCTGACGACGGGGTTTGCCGCGCCATCCGCCCCGACGGCGGGCAGCGCTGGAACGGTCGCAATCATAACGACGACGAACCCGCCGACCAGTACGACGGTCCGGGCGCTGATCGACTCGAACAGGCCGTTTTCCTGTGGCCGAACAGTGTTTGCCAGCGCCAGAATGAACAGTATCGTCATGATGCCGGCCCCGACAGCCGCTTCGGTCAGCCCCACGTCGGGGGCCTCAAGCATCACCCAGATAATGGAGATACCGAGGCTGTAGGCGGCAAACGCCATCAGTGACGCCAGCACGTCACGGAGTACGGCCGCGCCGATAGCACAGCCCAGCACGAACACCAGCAACACTGCCTCGATGAGTGAGAGGCTCATGATTTGTCCTCCTCATCGCCGGTAGTCCACGGCTCGATGCCCTGATCCTGTGCCGCCCGGGCGATGGCGTGGGCGGCGGTGGGGTTGGTCAGAAACATAAACACCAGCAGGAAGACAGCCTTGATCGTCGCGAGGTCGGTCTGAATCGCGAGTGCGGCGGCCCCGATAGCGAGGACGGCCCCCAGTGTATCACTTTTCGATGCCGCGTGAGCGCGTGTGTAAACGTCAGGAAGCCGGACAATGCCGATCGAGGCGACGCCGCCGAAGAACGCGCCGATCAACGCGAGCGCGACAATCGCCCACTCTGTTGGCGTCATAGCACACCCCCGTGCTCGACGTTGAACTTCGAGAATGCTATCGAGAGCAGGAAGTTCAGCAGCGCGTACACGAGCGCGATGTCGAGGAACAGCGGCTTATCGAGCGCGCCGGAGACGAGCGCGATCGCAATAACGGTGTTCGTCCCCATCACGTTGACCGCGATAACTCTGTCGTGGTCCGTCGGTCCCGCAAACACGCGGTACAGCGACACGATGGCGAACAGGACGAACGCGCTCGCGATTGCCAGCAGCGCCACCTCGAACTCAATCATCGTCGGCCACCTCCGGGTCGCCAATGTCACTCTCGACTGTGTTGTCGTCCCCCTGTCCGCGCTCGCGCGGCGAGGGAATGGCTGCCGCCTCCCGGCCGTAGAAAACGAACCGGACCGCTCGTTCGAGGCCGCCGTCAAACAGGTCCTCGCGCGAACTACCGGTGAGCGAGTGAATGTCGAACGCCTGCTGGGAGACACTGACGGTGAGCGTCCCGGGCGTCAGCGTGATGCTGTTTGCCAGCGTCGTCACCGCTCCGTCACCCCAGATCGCGGCCTCCAACTCGACCATTTTGGGGTCAATAGGCAGCGACGGGTGCAAGACGACGTACGCGATTTCGAGATTGGCGACGGCGATTTCCTTGAGCAGGTACGGGACGTAAATCGCGAACCGGGCGAGTTGCCTCGGAATCCGGGTCAGCGACGGCTGGCGACTGAACGCGATCGGCGCAAGCAACGCAGTGACGATCGTCGCTGTTATCGCACCAGTGAGGAAATCCAGCGGTTTGTACGAACTCAACAGCAGGTAAAACAGATACGACGCTCCGAAAATGGTGAGATACTTCGGGAGCGTCGCGGCGCGGGCGAGTGCGGTCGACCGTGCCGGTCGCTCGACGGGTGCGGTCTCGACCTCGATATCGCCCCGGACGAGTTCGACTTCGAGCGGCCGAAGCATCGGCGTCGTGCCGCCCGGGTTGAACTCCGGATCGAGGACGACCCGTTCGATGCTGTGTTCGTCGGCGTAGGCCAGAATCGCGTCGGCGTAATCGCCGGGACTGAACAGGTAGCGGTCAGCACCGATGACGCCCAGTTCAACCTCGAGGTTCGACGGTGGGGAAGTACCCAAGTCTTCGTCGAGCCAGACATCGATGCGGTCAAGCAGGTCCTTGGCTTGGCCGAGCTCCGTCTGTGCGTCGGGGTCAACGGCGCGTGTGCTTGCGACGGCGACGAGGTGCAGCGATATCTGTTGTTGCCCCTCTCTGGCCGCCGATTCGGCCTGTTCAACGGCGTAGGCGACGGTGTTCCGGACCGTCACCGAATCAGCTACTGGCACGAGCAGGCGACGGGGTGGTGGTACAGTCACAGTATCTGTTTAGAAACTCCGAATAGGCGGTTCGTCGGGCAGTACTGTCGTTATCGGACCGGAGCAACGGAACACGCAAAACTATTTCGTAATCGGTTACGCGCTCAGTCACGACTGGACAGATGGTCACCGAGTTCGTTGGCGACACGGGCACCCAGACCCTGTTTTTCCCCAACGTACTCCGTGGCCGCGTCTGCGTCGACAAGCAGGGCGCGCGTCTCGTCGTCGCCCATCACGCTCGCGTCGTTGGCGACCACGAAGGCCAGCCCGGCCCGCTCGCGTATCTCGCGGGCGCGCTCGACCAGGGTTTCGTCGTCGCCTTCGGTTTCGACTTTGAAGCCGGCTATGGGAAGGTCCGGGTGGTCTGCCCGAACAGTGTCGATGAGCTTCGGCGTTGGTTCGAGCGTCAGCGTCAGTTCTGCCTGTCCGCTCTTGATCTTCTCGGGAGCCTGCTCAACGGTGTAATCTGAGATAGCGGCTGCCGAGATCAGCGCGTCAGCGGAGCCGGCGACCCGCCGGGTAGCCGCTGTCATCTCCGCGGCGGACTCGACCCGCTCGACAGTCGCGTAAGGAACGTCCGGCCCATCATGGACCAGCGTCACGTCGGCCCCGCGGACGTAACAGGCCCGCGCGACCGCCCGTCCGGTCCGCCCCGAGGATCGGTTCGAGAGCGTCCGAACGGGGTCGACTGATTCCGTGGTCGCGCCCGCGGTCACAACGATGTGCTCGTCGGCCAGTGGCCGGTCGCCCGCGGCCCGGGCGGTCGCTGTGACGATGGCCTCCTCAGTTGCGATCTTGGCTTTCCCCTCCTCGATTCGCGGGTCGACGAACTCGACGCCCCAGGACGCGACGCGGTCAATAGCGTCCAATACACCGGGGTGGTCGTACATCGGTTCGTGCATCGCCGGCGCGACGACGACAGGCACGTCAGCACCGAGTGCGGTCGTCACACACGTCGTCACGGGTGTATCATCGATTGCCGCGGCGACCTTGCCGACGGTGTTTGCCGTCGCCGGTCCGAGCAAGAGCACGTCCCCCCAGCCCGAGCGTCCGCAGAGGTCGACGTGCTCGACACTGCCTGTGATTTCGGTAATCACCTCGTTGTCCGTCGCGAACTCAAGTGCCCACGGATGGATGATGCCCGTCGCGCTGTCGGTCATCACGGCCCGAACGGACGCCCCCTGTCGTCGGAGTTCGTGTGCGAGTTCCACCGTCTTGACGGCCGCGATAGACCCCGAAACCCCCAGAACGACGTTGACTCCGGTCAGCATACCTGCGGGTTCGCGGTGCGGGGGTAAAAGCCCCTGTCTCTCCGGCGGCGCTAATCGCTGTCGTCGGCAGTCCGCTCGCCCCGGCTGCCGCTCCTGTCACCGCTGGTGTGTGGTCCCTCCTCATGTGCGTTCAGTGCGAGGGCGAACGCAGCTATCGCCAGCAGGACCAGTCCGAGCGCGAGTACCGAACTGAATGAGAGCCCGGCCGACGTGGTTGGAACCGCGACCGGGATGAGCACGTATCGAACGAACAGCACGAGGAGGATAGCCCCGGCGAGGACGGCCGCAGTTCCGGTGACGTGGACGAACTCGCTGTCCGTCGTTTCGGCGTCCCGGCCCAGTTGCTGCCCGATACTGCTGGCGTGCGCGCTGGCGTCCCAGACCAGTAGCGCCGCCGCGCTTCCGACGAGGACGAGTATCGGTGCGAGTCCGCGCTCAGCCCCGAGCAAGGTCATGACGAACAGCAGCCCGCTTCCGGTCGCGAATCCCGCCACCCGTCGCGACAGTACCTCTGCGCCGACTAGTTCGGCCAGCAGCGTGATGAGACCGCGGAGGACGGCGACCGAAATCAAGACGCCGAGCAGCAATACGGTAGCCGAGCCATAATGGCCGCCTCCGGTAAACGTGGGCGCTACTCGCCGGGTCACGCCGGCGGCAGTAAGGGCCAGTGCGCCCAGCAGCAGTCCCACAGCGGCCACGATACTGCCGGTCTGCCGTGCCAGTGACTGTCCGGGGTCGTCCCCGAGCCACTGTAGTAGCCACTGCCGGAGCCGTTCGACGATGAGGATAGCCAGTAACGCCAGAATCCCGGCTGCAAGGGGGAGATGGAGCGGGCCACTGAAGACGACCCGAAGGGCCGATCCGAGCACCGGGAGACTGTCGAGGAAGCGGTCAAACAGCATCTGCGCCGTCGGAACAAACGCCACGAGCAACTGCAGGCCGACAGCGGCCTTGAGCGGGGTGTCGATGTCCCACCAGTTTGTCCCCAGCAAGTCCAGTCGTTCGAGCGACCGGTCGGTCGTCGCTGTGGGTGCCGGAACCCACGACTCCAGCGTCTCCGTGGCCCGGTCCAGCAACAACAGGGCAAGCAGGACCCCGGCCTGTAGCGTCACGAAGCCCACGAGCGGGTGGAGAGAGAAGCCAGTGACAACGCGAACAAGCACCCAGGGGAGCCTGACGGCAGCGGCGACGGCACAGACAATTGTGACGATGACGCCAACCACCAGTACCACGAAACTCTCATCAAGCATTGCCGAGAGTTCGTCCGTCGCATCGGCCGGCGGCACCAGCCCGCTACTCGCGTCGATGACGACGAGTGTGGCGGCCAGCGGGAACCCAAGCGCCACAACGAGCGACCAGTAGTCAGTCGCCAGTAGCGCGGTCCCACAGAACACGCCTGCGCCGATGATGATGAGGATACTGCCGCCAGCGATGCGCTCGCGGGCCTCGCTGCGGAGCGCCCAGACCCCGGCGGCGATACAGAGCCCGCCGCCGGAGCCGGCCAGCACTGGTATCGGGTCCACGACAGCGAGGCCGAGGACGAGCGAGACGAGCACTGCGACCGTTCCGGTCAGCGCCGCGCTCGACGCCGCCGGTCGATTGTCGAGTGCCGTCATGCCCACCGCTCCGTTGCACGAATGAGGGCTTTCGCGAGCGGTTCCGTGGGCGTCCAGTCGACAACTCGAACTGTTCCTCGAAGGGTGTCGAGGCGGGCCGTTCGGTCGATTCGCTCGACGGTACGTCCCGGACTGTCACCGCCCGTCATGTCTGGGCTGACGACCGTGACTGCGTGTCCGTACGCCGCGAGTCGTTTTGCCGCATCGGCCGCCCGGTCGTCGAGCAGGGGCGTACAGAACACGACCTGTGACTCGCTCGGAATCGAGCGGTCGAGTGTCGCCACCGCATCGCCGCCGTCGGCGATTCCGTAGCGGTCTGCCATTTCAGTCGACGACTCCGCCGGCCGGGTTCGGGTGTTGGTGTCGAACAGCCACGAATCGCGAGTCCCAGAGGGCCCGGTGGCCGACCCGCTCACAACACCCTTCAGGAACCTTTCCAATCGCTGTTCCTGTGCTCGGTTGGCCGATGGCTGTAATGTCTCGCCACTGTCGTAGGCGGCGGCACCGACGCGGTTGTCCATCCCTAGAAGCGCCGAGCCGACCTGCTGGGCCGCGTAGGCACAGAACTGGACAGCCGTGGGCGCGTTTGCCTCGCCCGCAACGGAGTGTCGGGAATCGACGAGCGTGATGACGGTGGCTGCTCGCGTCTCCTTGAACTCGATTGTCGCGAGCTCGTTCGTCTTCGCGAGGCGGTTCCAGTCGACCCGGCTCATCGGGTCCGAGGACTGGTGCTCGCGGATAGCGTAGAAGGCAAGCCCGTTCCCGCCGGCGTCTGTCGGGATACGCCCGGACTGGGAAAGCGTCTGGCCCGAGAGCGGAACGGTGTCCACACTGGCACTACACGAGAGTCTCGTCTCGACGGTGACCTGCTCGGCGAACTCGACGGTCCCGGTCAGGTTCCGGCAGACGACCGCCACGTCGGTGAACGCGTGGTCACCGCGCCGGGCGTCGACCGTGTAGGTGACTGAATCTGACGCCCCGGCTTCGAGATGGGTTCCGAACCGCGGGGAGCCGTCGACGACCTCCAGCCGCTCCGGGACGCCGTCGAGAACGCGAACGTCAGGCAGCGTCGCGTCCCCGTCGTTCGTGAGCGTCAGCGTCACTGTCACCTCTGAGCCGGGGAGCGGGTCAATCGGTTCGATGTGACGCTCGACCGTGAGCGTCGGTTCGGGGTCACCGATGGCCGCCTGATAGGCCGCGTACACCAGCGCCACCGCCGCGACCATGAACACCGCCGGGTTCCCGGTGACGATGCCGGCCCCGCCGGCCACCAGCGCGGCCGAGAGGCCGACGTTACGCTGTGTGGTTTCTCGCGTGCTCATGCACGCTCACCTCGCTGGAGCCGTCGTATCTCGGTCGCCGCCGCCTCGACTTTCCGGTCGAACCCCTCGCCGCTGGCCCAGTCCCGTAGTTGCATCTCGATTGGCGGGTCGGGTGCGTCCGGGCCGCCGAGGAAGGCGGCCGCCCGGCAACTGTCAGTCCACGAGCCAGTGCGAACGTCCCGGGCCGCCGCCTCCATCGACATCTCCGCCGTTTCGACCAGCATCTGTCGCGCGGCCTCACGGAGCCTGTTCCTGATTTCCGACGCATAGCTCGCTTCGAGGCCGTTGTACGGGTCGACGCGTCCGTCGATTTTCTCGAGCAACTCGTCGATATCGTCGCCGACCAGTTCGCCGGATTCTGCCTGTGTCGCTTCCGGTTCTAGCAGTTCATCGAGCAACTCCGTCGATCTGTCGCCTGTCTCGTCGTCACGATACGGATCACGCGGCTGGCTCCCCTTTATCGGCGGCAGAGCGGAATCCTGTGTCCGAACAACCGTGTACAGGCCGAAAACGCCGATTACCGCAGCGCTGACGCTTGCAACAAGCTGTAGTTGTCTGGCCGTTCCGCTCCCGACATCCGGAAGCACTGAGGGGAAAGTAACGACGAACACTGCCCCAGCAAGCGCGGCGAGTCCCAGCAGGGTGTACTGGACGAACCTGCGCCCCGGTGCCGGGCGGTCGACACTGATATCGATGGTTGCGCTGGCAGTTTCCCCCTGTTGTGATTCAGCATCACTCATCAGTCGTCACCCCTTCCAAGGAGTTCTCTGAGAGCGGCACGAGCCGATTCTGTTCGGTCCCCGGTCGCCGACCGCCCGCCGTATTCGACCTCCCGAAAGAGGACAGTTAGCCGGCGCACGGGCTCGGCCGGAAGTCCACTGTTGATAGCCCGGCGGGCGTACTCCCCGGGCGTCGCCGTCTCGGGGTCCGACACTGACACGCGGTCAGCTAGCAGCGCCCAGGCTTCCTGCACCGACAGTGAATCGATGTCCGGCCCGTCATCCGTCTCACTCGTTGATTCGGTGGCCGTCGACTGTCTTTGCTCCGAGTCCGACGAGCCAAACAGCGACGGGCTGTCGACGCCACTCCGAACGGAGGCAAAGAAGCCACCGGTTCCGCCGAACCCGCTGAGAGCTCTGAACGGCGCGACTGAGAGCGACCCGAGCGCACTCGGCAGGCCGGCGACTCCCCGCAGTGACATCGTGCCGACCGACCCGACCCCCGTCGACAATCCGGCCAAGATACCGCCGGAGACAGCACTGATACCGGCCCCGACTCGTGAGAGCGCCGCCGACCCCGAGAGCAACGCGGTGGTCGTTACCTTCGGAATCCGGCCGATAGTCCGCCCAATCGTCCCGTTCGAAACTGTCGAAACGACTGTCTTGGCTAGCTTGCCGATGATAGGGTGCAGTCGGAGTCCAACGTCTGTCCACCCGCCACCCTCCGCGTTCGATGCGGCCCGGATAACGCCGACTGCAACGATACCGAACCCGCCGATCAGCGCCAGCCCGAACAGCTTCACCAGAATGGGTGACCCACTGTCTTCGCCGTCGCCGGCCGCCGGCGTTTCTGTCGCTGTCTCCGTGGGTGTTGGCGTCGCCGCCGGCTCATCGTTTGTCGCCTGTGGCGTCGTCGCTGCCCTATCGCTCGTCGCTACCGGCGTCGGCCCACCGTCGATTTCGTCGGGCCCTGTTCCGTCGGGCGTGGCCGGCCCGCTCGCTCGGCTGTCGAGGGGGCCGCTTGACTCGAATTCGACGCCGATTGCGCCGGGAAACAGCGCCGTGCCAAACAGAACAGCGACTGCACAGAGGAGGGCGAGGGCGGCACGCACCAGCTTTGTTGACACTACGAGACCGTTTCCAGTGACAGAGTAAATATTTTCCCTCACTGTGTGACTGTCCGAACAGAAAACCTTTCATTCGCTGTGGGTATAGCAGAACTACCCCTATGCGGACACTGACTCGCCGTATGCTGCGGACCCTCTTGCTCCTCGTCGCTGTCGATATCGCTGTGGTTGCGACCGCGGCGGTGCTCCTGACACCCTGGCTTGTGCCGGTGCGGAATGCCGTCGCGGCTCACCTCCCGTTCGGTGGTGCATCGGCACGCATCGCCTGGTGGATAGCCATTCTCACCCCTGCTCTTGTGGCGTTTGTCTGGGCACAGCTCCGGTACACCAGCGCCCAGACGATGGCCGAGGTTGACGCTCGCATCGTCGGCCCCGATGAGTACCCTGCCCTCCACGAACGGGTGCAACGGCTCGCGCAACTGGCCGACCTCACGCCGCCACGGATTGCCGTCGCGGACGCCGACGTACCGAACAGTTTCGCTATCGGGACGCTTGGCGGCGCGACGGTGGTCGTCAGCGAGGGGCTCCTCTCGGCGCTCGACGGCGACGAACTTGATGCCGTGCTGGCCCACGAACTCATGCACGTCGCCAACCGCGACGCGACCGTCATGACACTGGCCAGCTTCCTTCCGTCGCTGACCAACGGCGAGTACGACCCGCTTGCGGACCTGCTTCCCGGCGGGAGTCGCTACACGCTCGGGCTGGTCGCGCTCGGTTTCGCGTACGTGTTCAGTGCCCGGGTGCTTGCGGCCCCCTTCGGAAGCCTCTCGTTCACGCTGGGGTTTCTGTTTCTGTTTGCGGTGACAGCCCTGTTGGGTAGCGTCGCGCTGGGTGTGTTCACTGCTCCCGTCGTCGTCCTCGGGCGGTCGCTCTCACGCGCTCGGGAGTTTGCTGCCGACCGGAGCGCGGCCCAGCTGACCGGCGACCCCGCCGCGCTCGTCGGGGCGTTAGAGACGCTCGACAGCGGGGTCGACGACCGGCCGGGGACGGACAAACGCTCCGCGTACGCGGGCGTCCGCGGACTGTGCTTCCTTCCCTACGGGTTCGATACGGCGGCGTCGAGCGATTCCCTGGCTACCAAAACACGGTCACACCCGCCGACGACGGAGCGGGTCGAACGACTGCAGTCAGTCGCACGCTCGCTCGAAACAGGGTCAGTCTGAATCCTGCTCGACGCTCGGATGCATCGTCGGCTCGCCCGGCATCGGCTCCTCAAAGTACCGTCGCATAACCTCTAGAGACTCCTGTTCGCGCTTCTTGCGCTCCGCCTCGTCGACCTCCTCACAGCCCGGCGGAACCGGTCGGTCGCGGCCAGTGAAATATCCTGCCGGCGCGGTCCAGTCGTGATAGAAGTCGATGTCGGAGTCCTCTAGCAGTGTGAGCCCGACCTGTGCGCCGTGGCCCGCGGCGACGATGGTCTGGTGGTGCTGCTCGGCCAGCCGGCCGGCCGCGTACAGCCCCTCGATATCGGTCCGGCCCTGCTCGTCGGTCGAGATGAACTGCTTCGACCCACGGTCGATGAGTGAGAGGTCCAGCCCCTCCAGATACGACGGGTCCGACCAGGACGCGGCGATGAGGTAGGTCGCGTCGTATGACTCGCCGTCGGTACAGGTCACCTCGAAGCCCTCCGCAGTTTCCGTCACCTGTTCGGCTTCGCCGTCGATGAACCAGACACCGGCGCGACGCGCCTGTGCCCGCATGAGTTCGAGCAGGAGCCGGGGGTTGATTCCCGCCGGAAACCCGGGGTAGTTCTCCAAGTGGGCATTGCGGTTCAGTATCGACTCACCGGTCGAGATGATCCGTGTCGACAGGTCGGCGCGAGCGGTGTAGATCGCCGCCGACAGTCCGGCGACGCCGCCGCCCACGATGATGACTTCTTCGCGGTCGGTTGGCATGGACGGATGTTTCCAGCGGGGGCCAAGAAACGTGCCGGTTTGAGACCTATAGACGGAGAGTGGTCAGTAACGGCCCCGTCAAGGCACACACCGGGCGATACAGTTTCTGAGACTACCCGAAGCCTCATAACGATACACCTACTAAAGGCGTCGTAATGACCGACACCGTCGACGAGGTCGATATGCCGTACGACGATGACGCGTCTCAGCAACAGAAGATCGAGGCGCTGCAGGAGCGGCTAGAGGTGCTCGAATCGCAGAACGAGGAGATGCGCGACAAGCTGCTGGACGCGAACGCGGAAAACAACAAGTACCAGCAGAAGCTCGAACGGCTTACGCACGAGAACAAGAAGCTCAAGCAGTCACCGCTGTTTGTCGCGACCGTTCAGGAACTCTCCAGTGACGGCGTGATTATCAAACAGCACGGCAACAACCAGGAGGCCCTGACAGAGGTCACTGACGAGATGCGCGAGGACCTCGAACCCGACGACCGCGTCGCCGTCAACAACTCGCTCTCTATCGTCAAACAGCTCGACGACGAGACCGACGTTCGCGCCCGCGTGATGCAGGTCGACCAGTCGCCGGACGTCACCTTCGCCGACATCGGCGGCATCGAAGAGCAGATGGAGGAGGTCCGCGAGACCGTCGAGATGCCGCTGAAGAGCCCCGAGATGTTCGAAGACGTCGGCATCGACCCGCCGAGCGGCGTCCTGCTGCACGGTCCGCCCGGCACCGGCAAGACGATGCTGGCGAAGGCCGTCGCCAACGAGACCGACGCGACGTTCATCAAGATGGCCGGCTCCGAGCTGGTCCACAAGTTCATCGGCGAGGGCGCAAAGCTCGTCCGCGACCTGTTCGAGCTGGCCCGTCAGGAGGAGCCCGCCGTCGTCTTCATCGACGAGATCGACGCCATCGCGGCCAAGCGGACGGAGTCGAAGACCTCCGGCGACGCCGAGGTCCAGCGGACGATGATGCAACTGCTCTCGGAGATGGACGGCTTCGACGACCGCGGCGACATCCGTATCATCGCCGCGACGAACCGCTTCGACATGCTCGACCGCGCCATCCTCCGCCCCGGCCGCTTCGACCGCCTCATCGAAGTGCCCAACCCCGATGTCGAGGGCCGCAAGCAGATCTTCCAGATCCACACCCGCAGCATGAACGTCTCCGACGACGTGGAGTTCGAGGCGCTGGCCGAGGAGATAACGGACGCCTCCGGTGCTGACGTGAAGGCCATCTGTACCGAGGCCGGGATGTTCGCCATCCGCGACGACCGCACCGAGGTCACGATGGCTGACTTCCACAACGCCTGGGAGAAGATCCAGCAGGAGGAGACCGACGACGAGGACGTCTCCCGGACCTTCGCCTGATTCGGCCACACTTCTATCGGATTTCCCGCCGTTTTTCCGAGTCAGCAGCCACCGCTCCGGCTCGCAATCGCGCCGCTGTTCCCGCCCGTTTCAGAACACAGTTACCACTCCGGTCCTGAACTGTTACTATGGCCGTCGCAGACACACTCCAGTCGCGTGCCCGCGCTCGTCCGCGGCTCGTCACCGCTGTCGTCTCGGTCGTTGGCTACGCGCTCGTGTTCGGCGCGTTCGGTGGCGTATTACCCCTCCCCGAGTTCTCGAACGACACCGTCATCCTGCTGGGTGACGCAATCGCCGTCGTCAACAGTATCGCCTTGCTCGCAATCGTCGCCGGCGTCTACTTCATCAAGAACGACCAAGTACAGAAACACCGCGCAGCGATGCTAACCGCCTTCACCCTCATCATGGTGTTTCTGGCGCTGTATATTCTCAAAGTCGGCGGCGGCTTCGAGAAGGAGATCGTCGCCGAGGGGATCGTCTGGACGGCGTACATCGTGATGCTCGCCATCCATATCCTGCTGTCCGCGGTGTCCGTGCCCGTCGTCGTTCACGCGGTCGTGCTCGGGCTGACCCACTCCCCCGCCGAGCTTAGAGAGACGATTCATGCCCGTGTGGGTCGCATCGCCGTCTCCGCCTGGGGACTGAGCCTATTTCTCGGGCTCGTCACCTACGTCATGCTGAACCACATCTACGGCTGGGTCCCCCGGTAGGCGACCCCTCCCGGTGCGTTCGGTGGCGAACGATTTTGCCGGCCGCCGCCGTAGGCCACGGCAATGACTACAATCAAGGACAGCGTCCACGACCATATCGAGGTTCAGGGCGTCGCGGCGGCATTGCTCGACACGCCGCCGGTCCAGCGGCTCCGGCACATCTCCCAGCTCGGCACGGTGACGCTCGTCTATCCTT
>NZ_JAAOHT010000140.1:0-3055 GCF_011440255.1 Haloarcula sp. JP-Z28
ATTCAGGACTTAGAGGTTGGCCTCGAAATCAGTCTTGACGATGATCTTGTCGATAGAGCGGTGAGCCAGCTCATTGCCGGAGTGATGGGTGACCTTGCGCGTGTCGAGCACAAACAGAAGCTCCGGCGGATTCAATCCGGTATCGACGCTGCGAAAGACGCTGGCAGATGGACTGGGCGGCCCCAGCTGGGTTCGATATTGAATATGGTTATCTTCGGGTCAACGCCGACGAGTTCCTGACCGTCCGACGAGCGCTCGAGCGCGTCGAGCAAGGCTACACCTATCCCGAAGCCGCTGGTGGAACCCCAGTGGCTGAGTCAACGCTCCGGTCCCTCCACAACGACCGGCGTGATCTCTACTTCTATGGTGAGGCTACCGATGACCGGCTTCAAGCCGCTGTACAACAACTAAAGCCGCTTGAGGAACCTGACATCCCCAGTGAGACAACCATTCCAGAACAAGAGATCCGCACTATCGTTCGTGACGAGATTCGTCGCCATCAGTAACGAACATCAGACCGATAGCAAACAGTCCTACGCATCCACTAACTTAACCACTGTATAGTGTCGTGTTTACATAATATATTTTCGTTTTAGACTACATCTGAAGCAACATACTAGTAGTCTGCATCCGATTTGACCCTATGGATGATGCTGTTCAGGTGTTACATGTTGAACGAGACTTGGAGTTCGCACGTAGAACAGCTGAACAGCTTGAGCAGGTAAACAGTCAGCTACAGGTCACAACTGCCCTTGGATCTGCTCTGTTGAATAGCGGTGTTGGTCGGGGTAGTCGGAGTTTGAGTTGCTCGTTAGTAGCTGACGCTAGTGGTCTCAAGACCAAGATAGTCTCAGTGTGGCTCAGAGGCCGCTATTCAACAGAGCACTTGGATCGGGCTCTGCATTCCAAGCGCTCAGTAATAATGAATACGACTGCATCGTTTCAGAGTATCGACTCCCAAGTGGTACAGGGCTTGAACTGTTTGACCAGATTCAGCGTAACTACTCTAATCTCCCATTTATACTGTTTACTGAGCACGGAAGCGAGTCGATTGCCGGTGAGGCTGTTACTGCGGGTATCTCTGACTATCTTCAGAAGGCCGAAGCCGACGACGACTATGAATTACTAGCAGGTAGTATCAGTAACGCTGTCACAGCCAATGAAACTGTGATTGAGACAACTCAAGAGCGTCGCCGACTCGAGCAGGTCCTGAAGACCGTCCCGAGTTGTGTAGTTCAACTCAACCGAGACGGTCAATTTGTCTTTGCGAACGACAGGGCTGAGACAGTTCTTGGGTTAAAACAAGCAGAACTAGAAGATCGTGCGTATAACGATCCTGAATGGGATATCAAGGATCTCGACGGAAACCCAATCCCTGATGACGAGTTACCGTTCGCACGTGCCCTATATGACGGTGAACAAGTGCGAGACCGGCACACAATCAGGTGGCCTGATGGAAGGAAGCGTATACTCGCTGTGAACGGCGCACCAGTCATGAATGAGGGGTCTGTGGAGAGTGTCGTTTGTTCGCTCACAGACATCACCGATCGTCACCGACGCGAGCGCCGTCTTGAGAAGCTTCACGAAGCGACTCGTGACTTGTACGATGCCAAGACAAAACAAGAAGTCGCACAGATCACCAGCGACACAGCAGACGCTATTCTTGATTTCGAACTGAACGGTGTCCACTTCTACGATGAACAGGCAGGTGGGCTGAAACCCGTAGCTGTGTCAGACCGAACACAGCGCGTTACCGATGAGTTAGTGACTTTTGACCACGGGATTGCTTGGGAAACGTTTCAGGCTGGTGAGATCAGACAGTATGACGATATCCACACCGCTGATAATCTGTACAACCCTGAGACGGAGTTCCGAAGCGGATTGTATCTCCCGCTTGGGGAATACGGCATTCTACTCGCGAACTCAACCCAGCGTGGTGATTTCGATGATAGTGACGTCTCGTTAGGACAACTCCTTGCGGAAAATGCAAAGAGCGCACTTGATCGCGTTGAACGAGAGCGGCGGCTTGCGCTTCTCCAAGAGCGAACAAGTGCTCTAATGCAAACTACGACCACGGCTAAGACGGTTGATCTTACTGTTGATGCCGCAGCAGAGATCCTTGGAATAAGTCTCTCTGGGTATATTCAGGAAGACGAGCGCGAAGAAGTCTTACGCCCCCTCTCTACGACCGACGCACTCGCAGCGGAATTCAGCACGTACGAAGGCTTTGAATATGGCGCAGATGGTGACCCTATTAGTACATTTCTGTGGGATGTGTACGACTCAGGCACACCAGAATATGTGGGCGACGCGAGCGACCACCCAGCGCTCCCATCTGATATCTCGGTCCGCAGTGCGTTATTGTATCCACTGGAGTTGTACGGACTCCTCGTGTTTGCAGCTAAAACGCCAGACGCGTTTGACAGGACAGATAAGCGATTCGGCTGGATTCTTGCTTCGACACTTGAGACAGCGTTGGAGCGTGTCGACCGAGAAAGACTCCTCCGTGACCGAACACAGAAGCTTACGAGACAGAACCAGCAGCTTGAGGAGTTCGCACAGACTGTCACTCATGATCTCCGGAATCCACTCCAGGTCTTACGAGGGACGCTCGATGGCGTTCGTAAAACGACTGATGTCGACCATCTTGACCGGGGGTACAGGGCACTTGACCGGATGGAAACACTCATCGATGATGTGCTCATGCTCGCCCAACAGGGACAACTAATTGATGACACAGAGACGGTTTCGCTTGCAGCACTTGTTGATGACTGCTGGGACGTCGTGGAGACCGCTAATGGCGAACTGATTATCAATGACGATATGGAGTTTGAGGCTGACTCAGGACGCGTCCGCCAGCTTCTTGAGAACCTCTTTGCTAATGCAGTGACCCACGCCGGTGCGGACGTGACGGTCACAGTTGGTACATTCGCTCTTGCGAAGGAGATTGTTGATAGCGAGAGCAGCGGCTGAAAGTCGAAGAGGGCAAGGGCACCGCGCTAGCGGTGCCCGATATGTTCCCAATAAGCCGGTTCGTGTCGGAATCGGCTGCAGC
>NZ_JAAOHT010000141.1:0-2655 GCF_011440255.1 Haloarcula sp. JP-Z28
CGCCTGCCAGCTGGGAGAACAGCAGACCACAGTACGGCGAAACTATTTTGTCGAAAACGGTGGTTTGTGTAGACAGCAGCGTTTCCATAGGTGAAGAGTGAAGTCGACATATATGCCACTTATAGAATCTATATACTTGTCATCATGAATGGATTCGCCGTATTCACAACGACCGGTCAGGGGACGACTGACGCAAGGCGGTGGGTATGGTAGTCAACCGTCCATCGCGAGTAGTTCCGTGTGATCCGGTACTCGCGAACGACTGCAACGTCTTCCAGCGACTCTTCAGGTTGTTCCCACGTAAACTCGTAGCCGGCGATCACGTCTCCCTCGTCGAGATATCCAACCGGATGCTCCGGCCCATCCCATTCGACTGAGATTGGATCGCCACCCTTTGGGGGCTGGACTCCACGGCTGACTGTCCCCTGGATGACGGATGGATCGGACGTTAACCCGTGCAACTGTGCTAAGTCACTAGCCTTGATCGGGAACTTGTCCTCCTCGCCGACGAACGAGTGCTGGGTTTGCCCGCGTACTGTTGCGTACTCTACACCCTCGATATCGATACCGAGAGCGTTGGACAGCAGGTGGGCAAACTCAGCGGCCCCCGTGCGGACTGTTTGGTTCTGCTCCTCAATCTGCAGGGTCGTCTCTGGCGTCCGAAGCTTCCTCGTGTATGGGTTCTCCGGCCGCTCAACGGGCATACAACTGCACAAGAGCGTCCCTTCTGGCCCCGTCAGAATCCACGGCTGCTGCCCGCACGGGATGGCGGTATATTGCGACGCAGTGTATCGGCCACCGCCAGTGAGGACACGCAATGCCTTTTCCAGTGCTTGGGCGTCAATGCCGTACCCGTAGCTGTCAGCGAGCCCGTCGACGAATGTGACTCGGGTGTCGACTGAACTGAAGTCGCCGTACGTGTTTGGGATTTGCAGGAGGTCGCCAGTTGCGTACTGCTCAACGTAGTCTCCGACATCCCCATCGACGACCCACCGCGTTTGCTGTTTGGTTGCTCGACCAGCCGGCGTGTTGATCGACGACACTGGCCGCTGCGTTGTCAGCCCCCAGTCCTCGTCTGGGGCCGCCCAACTCCCGTCGTCACGATCAGGGGCACGACACGTCGTCGCGCACCGGGCAATGCTTGCAGCATCGGGATCGAGGTCGTTGTCGGCGCTGTTTCCGTCTCCGAACGTACCGAGTGTCAAGTCAGTCATCCTCTCACCCACCAGAGGAGCACAAAATTTTGGACTGGCTCACGGTCAATACAGAGGGAAATCCAGCTGATACTCCAACGTGTCGTAGAAGTGTTCGTAACCTCCGTTGCGGTTTTGATGTATGGTCGCCTTCGTTTTCAGCAAGAGGATAGACATCTTTTCTTGGAATGTACAGGGGGCTTTCCCTCCATACACTCCTACCTGAACCCATCCGGTGAGGAGGCCACAAGCAAAGTGTTCACCGAGGCCGAACTCTATCCGAAGTGGAACTACAGCAATAGACTACGGTGCAACAGTACCAGTGTTCCCGTTCGACCCTGTGAATGGAATGTCGATTTCGAGACCGTCGTAGGCCAACATCGGCTTCTTTGCTTCGCCCGGTCCACCGCCCTGAAATTCGATAACGTCGATATCTGCAAGTTCAGAGAGGTTCCGATGTACCTGCTTGTAGTCTCGGTCAACCAGTTCAGCAGCCTCGCGGATGCTCGCCGGTTCATGTTCGGAGATCGCCTCCAACAGCTCCAGATTCTTCGGACTGAGGAGACGACTGAGTTCGGCGTACGAGTCGAAGTTCAGTGTCGGTTGGGCGTCGTCAAGTTCTTCGCCCTCCTGAGCGGCCTTGAGTCGACTACGCGTGCGCTGGTCGAGATGGTCGCTATTTCCGACGGTGACTTTGAGTGTGGGCATTGTGTTCCTCCCGGCGGCGTCCTACGGTGACCAGTTCCACGAGACGGGCGATAGTTCGGTAGCCTCCTCCTTGAAGCGGTCGTAAAGCGTCAGCATCCCCGGAAACTCGATGTATTCAACATCGTCGTGAATGTGGCGCTCGTGCCCTTTCGTCCGTTCGTGGGCATTGTCGTATCGGAGGATCGTGTTTCCGCCGACTTCCCCAAGATGGAGGCTGTAATCCCAACCACACGGGTACTGTTCATCGTCCGTCTGTCGGATGGTCACAGCAACGACGTAGCCGTCTTTGACATCCCGCCAGTCTTCGATGGTAGTGTAGGACGCCATCCGCTATCCTATGTTATTACCTCCATAGATATAAGCCTATGGAGACACCTCCATAACAGGGTCAAAAGACCACAATCGAGACTTTGTGTGCCGCCGGTCAGGTATATAAACGTCCAATCTTTTCGCGGGTCCGTAGAAAGCACTACCTTTGCACGGATAATTGGTGGTCCACTCTTAGAATAGCCCGTTGCACGCTTTCAAGATTAGCGCAGACCTGTCGTACAGCACTCACTCTGTCTCACATAACATCCAAGCAGACACGTTTTCTAACCCAATGCGATCGACTGAATTTCGTTCTAATCGGCTCTGGTGAATCGCGGGACTGCGTCGGTTTCGACCGTTAGAACTAGTGGAATGAAGCGGGGAATCGCCGATGGTCAATGTCGAAGATTTCCCGCTTCACGAGCAAAGTCGTTCAGTTAGCTAA
>NZ_JAAOHT010000142.1:0-2650 GCF_011440255.1 Haloarcula sp. JP-Z28
ACACGTCAACGGTTGCGAGAGCCACGCGTCGCTGACGCGACGGTGGCTCTCGCCCCATCGAGGAGTGTCAAAGGACAAGCTAACACCGTATCTCAGAGCCTTTCAGCTCCGCTGCGAACTCTACAGAGAACCAGGTGACGAAGCGCTCAAACATGCTCTTGATGCTGCCCTCTGAAAATCAACAACGTGCTTCACAAGAGCGTTCAGGAAAATAATAATCCTATAGATCGATATTCATTACACACGATCTGATCATCAGGGTGACCGAGTACTGTGGTATAAACACCAATATGATCTTATTCTCAAAAATGGTCCTGATATCAAAAAAAACTAAAAACAGTAGTATAATATAGCAAGGAAAGCTATGCCCACCACCTACGGTAGGCGTACGCTACACTGAGAATGAACACTCTACAATATATTCTTGGAGACCTTTCCGAAGATAGTCGGGGACAGACTCTACAAGATTATGTTTTTGGTGTCAGTGTCTTTCTTTTGACTGTCACCGCAGTGGTGGGTGCTGGTCTCCCAACAATGCTGGCAACGTTTGATGACGGGACACGTGGGGACACGGATGCACAGGCCAAACGGGTTGCCGACCAAATCGTGATGAATACCTCTATTGGCGCTGGAAACCAGCTAAATACGACGCTGGTAGAAGCAATAGCTGGGAGCGACGTTGATACGCTTCAGAATCAATATCGCCTTCCAACCACTTCAACGGTGAACGTGACCATTAGAAACTCCACTAGGTCCGGTGCAGTTGTCACAGACAGTGGAGTCACCCTTTCTGCAGGGCGTGATGCTACGGGACGGACTTTCAGTAAAGCTGTTCGGCTCGTGACGATTGGAAACAGCAGCTGTGACCCTGCCTGCCAACTGATTGTGAGGGTGTGGTGACTATGCTTGGTGCGAACCGTGGTCAAGCGTACAGCTTGGAGGCCATTGCAGGGAGTGTCATCGTTGTCATGGCACTCCTATTTGCTCTCCAGTCGATCATCATCACGCCCACCACATCAAGCGGTGTTGACCCCGAGGTTCGGGAGGACCTCCGAGCGCAGGCGAGTGACACGCTAGTAATTGTTGACAGCAATGAGACGGCAGACCTCTCCTACTATACTCGCTACTGGGTCCCCGAAATTCGGACGTTTGAGGGGGGACAGAATCCAAGCGTTGGCTACGGAACTAATAGTCCACCTGAAGTACTTGGAACGATACTCAAAAGAACGTTCACACGGAATTCGCGACTCTACAATATTAAAGTTCTATATTTACATACAAATGCAAGCGATGGCCGTGGCCGAGTACCAATGGTCTACCGCGGTCAACCTGCAGAGGGTGCTGTGACTGCGAGCCACACCGTGACGCTATACGACAACCAGACCCTGACCTCTGGTAAGACTGGTACCGCCGAACTCTGGGAATACGAGACTAACCCTACCAGCGAGGCGTACTATCCGATTCCGAATGCGGTCGAAGGGCCAGTGTACAACGTTGTGGAGGTGCGCCTCACCGTATGGTGACTCACAAAGACCGTGCACAGTTGCTTTTTGTCGGGGCGATAGCTCTTGCATTTCTTATCGTTGGTATCGCTGTCGTCGTCAACACCACACTCTTTGTTGAGAACACGCAAGCAGGCATGGCCGGAAGCCAGACCCAGTCACCAGTTGCCATCGATAATGAGGTTACGAACTCACTTCGAACCGTTACCTTACGCGTGAATCATCGGACCTTAGACCACAGTGCGACTGAATTAGGGGCATACGCAAACAACAACGTCACCAGACTTGGCACGGCTTTGGGCGAGTCGTATGCTGCCTCCAGTTCGCTGTCTGTTTCTGTCCGTTACCGGAACGACTCGAGCAAATTTGGAAGCCGTGTAGTTCAGGCTGGCGACAGCACCTTTGAGAACGGCTCGCCGAATTGGACTCCAGTCTCCAGCGGTTCACAGCGGGAACTCGGGTGGTTTGTGGTCAATCTTAATGCCAGCGAGAGTCAAAGCGGCACGTTCCATGCCAACGTAACAAACGAGACTAACTCTGTAAATTTGACTATTGACAAGGTAAGCGACAGCAATTTTTCGGTTAGAACTTCTGGCCCCACTGGAAGTGCCAGCCAATTCTGCACCCCCCGCAGAGGCCGACTGTTCCTCGACCTCCATCGTGGTCAGTCGGTGACTGACGACAGTTGTAGGTTTAATGGTACGGATGAACTTGACACAGTATCGCGAGTAAAATTTACTAACGGGGATAATGCAGTCGGAAAGTACGCCATCGTGACAAACTCATCATCAGCGAGTTTTCCGGAGTGTGAACTAACCCCACGCACGGATCCGTGCCATGCCCCAGTCGTCTGGGCCGCAAACGCAACTGTCAGTGTTGTCGGGTCTGACGTCCAATATGAAAGCGAGAAGAACGTCACTATCTATCCAAGTGGGGTGGAATAGTATGGTCGGATACAATCGGGCTCTCACCAGCGCTCTTTCGTATGTGTTGACACTCAGCATTACAACCCTGTTAATTATGCCGCGTTGAATAGCGATCTAATCGGCGGTTATCACGGGTTAGAAGGACGAAGCCGAGGAAATCAATTCTGGCTATGGAAGTCGATCTCCTCGACTTCGTTGAGCAGTGTCGGCAGCTAGTCAAAC
>NZ_JAAOHT010000143.1:0-2584 GCF_011440255.1 Haloarcula sp. JP-Z28
GAGGACACCCGCCGCTGGGATGACGTCGAGACCCGCGCGACCGCCATCCGCATCGGCAATCCGGTCAACGCGCCGAAGGCGCTGCCGGGCATCCGGGAGACCGGCGGCACCGCCGTCGCTGTCTCCGACGAGGAAATCACCGAAGCGCAGCGTGACATCGCCGGGGAAGGCGTCGGCGTCGAACCGGCGTCCGCCGCCTCCGTCGCTGGCCTCCGGAAACTCCGGCGCGAAGGCGAGGTCGATAGCGATGAGTCGGTCGTCTGCCTGACCACGGGCCACCTGCTCAAAGACCCCGAAGCGGCCGCAGAGGCCGGGAACGAGCCGGAGCCGGTCGCTAACAGCACCGAAGCCGTGCTGGACCTCATCGAAGAACCGTCGTCGGTCGCCCAGACGGTTCGGCGACAGGCGTCGAAGGCCGCCGACGCGCCGCTGGTCCCGGCGCTGGTCGCCAGCGGTCTCGGTGTCGCGTATCTCTACCGCAAACTCCGCTCGAAGAAGTAACGTCGGCGCACGAGGCCGATAGCGACGAGTAGGCGGTCTGTCTGACTGCGTTCGTTCCTCAGTGGTATTCTCCCGCTACTACCCAGCAGACATATCTATCTGGCTCGGGAACAGCGAGCCAATGGATGTACCGCGGATCACAGTCCAATCGCTGCGCCTGGACACTATCATCGAATGGCCGCCGGCGCTGGCGACAACAGTCGGCCGGGGTGAACTGTGACAGGCGTCTACGGGCGGGCGCTGGGCGAGGCCGCGGCCGACCTTCATCCGAAGGTCCGCGACCGCTACAGTCTCGGCCCCGACGACGGGACCGTCTGTGTCGGCCGCGGCGAGATGGATATCACCCGCGGGACGCTGGTCCTCCCGGCGCTGTACGCGATGACGACCCAGAATATGCTGTTCCCTGAAGCCGGCGAGGACGTGCCGTTTTCGGTGACGACGGTGGCCTACACGACGGACGGCGGTCACGAGGCGATGACGACCCGCCGCGCCTTCGACTTCGGCGACACCACCCGCCTGTTCGACTCGCTGACCGTCTGGGACGCCGAGGCCGAGCGACTGCTCGATTTCCTCGGGACACAGGGCCGGATCGCCAGCGAACTCCACCCGCGGGTTGAGGACGGTGCGCTCGTGGTCGCTGGCGGCCGCCAGTGGGCTCATCTGGGCGACCGCTATGTGCCCTTGCCGGGGCCGCTGGCCGCCGATGTCGAGGTACGTGACCGCTACGACGAGGATGATGAACGCTACCACGTCACCGCGACCGTCGAGAACGACCTCGTGGGTCACATGCTCGGCTATCGGGGGACGTTCACGCAGGACCAGACTGCCAGCGACGGGACGCCCGACGACCTCCGAATCGTCCGCGGACTCGACCGGCTCCCGCCGCGATGAGCGACCGCGCCGCTGGGCCCCGGCAGCCAGCACTCGCCACCGTCGCCAAGCCGTCTATCCGGGGCATCGCCGTGGCGGACCTGAGCGCGGTGCTTGGTGCGGTGGTCTGGCTGGCGATGACGGCCACTGGCGAACTGGACGCTATCGAACGGGCGCTCGCACTCGCGCCGCTCGTGCTGGTCCCGCTCGCCCTCCGAACGGCAGTGACCGGAGCGTTCGAGGCACCTGTCAGTCGGCTCACGACCACAGCCATCTGGCTCCAGCCGGTCGGCGCACTCCTGTTTGCGGTATCGCTGGTCATTCCGTCACCAGCACTGCTGGCCGCCGCGCTCGCAACGCCGTGGCTTGCGGTCACCGGCCTCCTCGGACTCGCGGCGTTCGTTCGGACTCGGGCTCGGGGCGGCCTAGTGTTCCCAGAGACCGCTATCGATGCTGGCTTCGCCTACGTCTCGGTTGGCGCGGTCGCGCTTCTGCTGGCCCATCTTGACCTGACGTTCTGGTTCGACCGCGTCATCATCCGACTCACAGCGGTCCACTTCCACTACGCCGGGTTCGTCCTCCCGGTCGCGGTGGGACTGACCGGCCGACACCTCGGTGACCGCTCGCGGGGATTCCGCACCGTTGCGGGTGTCATCCTCGTCGGTCCGGCACTCATCGCGGTCGGTATCGCCTTCTCGCCGCTGGTGGAGGTCGTCGCAGTGAGTCTCTTCACTGTTGCCGTCGCGGCTTTCGGCGTTGTCGTCCTGCGTCGCGTCGTCCCTGCCTGCTCTAGACTGCAGGGGCTCTTGCTCGGCGTTGCGGCCGTGGCGCTCCCGATTTCGATGGCGCTCGCGCTCGGCTACGGCATATCGACGTTCACCGGCCGGTCACTGGGGCTGACGATATCGACGATGGTTGCGCTCCATGGTTCGCTCAACGCCTTCGGGTTCGGGCTGTGTGCGACGCTCGGCTGGCGGCTTTCGGCCCCCTGACGCCGGTCAGTGTTCCGCTCGCTCCGGCTCTAATCGGTACCGCGTCGTCTCCTGCCCGTCGAACCGGGGACCGTTTCCGGTGGAGGTGAACCCGACCGCCTCAACAGCGGTCCGGACTTGCGATTCGTCCTCCGGAAGCAGTAGTTCGACCGTCATGTGTTCCCGGCGCGCGAACTCGATAGGGTCGGTCAGGAGTTCCTCACAGGCGTCGCTCGACCCGG
>NZ_JAAOHT010000144.1:0-2300 GCF_011440255.1 Haloarcula sp. JP-Z28
GGTGGCTCTCGCCCCATCGAGGAGTGTCAAAGGACAAGCTAACACCGTATCTCAGAGCCTTTCAGCTCCGCTGCGAACTCTACAGAAAACCAGGTGACGAAGCGCTCAAACATGCTCTTGATGCTGCCCTCTGAAAATCAACAACGTGCTTCACAAGAGCGATAGGAGATAACACTCCCACCCCACTTTGTCCGCTGTTCTTCAAGCAGGACGGGAAGGGAACGCAGAAACGGCAACATTTGAATTGAAATCTTGTTTGTCTAGACTAGGTATGCTCTCAAGTAATACTATAGTGCTCTCTTCTACAGCTATCAAATTACATTACGGTCTAGCTCTCTGCAGACCATAATAAACCTTTCCCTAATATATAGGTTCTCTCTCTCACCCCCTCCCACCCTTCTCTAGTTACTGCGGACATAGTGGGGTGGGAGGGTCCCCCCACTCGTTTATAATAAAAAAGAACAGCGGACACTGCGGACACTGCGGACAGGGGTGGTTTTATATGGATTCCTTCCAATACGTCAAGCAACGACTATGGGGATGTTCGAACGTGACACCGAGATCTACTTGGATCGGGATGCCCTCCGAGAGGATTACCAGCCTGAGAACCTTGTCGGGCGTGATACTGAGCTAAACCGGTATCGAGCTGCGCTTCAACCCGTAATCAACGGTGAGCAGCCCAACAATATCTTCTTGTACGGTAAAACGGGGGTCGGGAAGACTGCTGGTACGCGGTATCTAATCGACCATCTCGAAGAAGACGCAGCAAAGTACGAGGATATCGATCTCACGGTGAAGATGTTAAACTGTGACGGCCTCTCCAGTAGCTATCAAATCGCTACCCGACTCGTCAACGAATTCAGGGACGAAACGAGCCAGATCAGTACGACGGGATATCCGCGCGCGACAGTGTATGATATGCTCTGGACCGAACTCGACTCCTGTGGTGGCACTATCTATATCGTTCTTGACGAAGTCGATCACATCGAAGACGACAGTATCCTCTATCAACTTCCACGTGCGCGAGCAAACGACAACCTGAGCTCTGCGAAGATCGGTATCATCGGTATCTCGAACGATTTCTCTTTCCGCGATGACCTCTCCCCGAAGGTCAAGAGCTCACTCTGTGAAGAGGAAATCCAGTTCCCCGCATACGACGCGAAGGAGTTGATACAGATCCTGCAACAACGCGCTGATGTAGCGTTTCACGACGGCGTCCTCGAAGACGGTGTCATCGAACTGTGCGCTGCTTACGGCGCGAAAGACGCCGGTGACGCACGACAGTCACTTGACTTGCTGATGAAAACGGGCGACCTGGCCCGCGACAAAGACACAGACACGATCTCGGAAGACCTTGTTCGAGAGGCACGTGACGTTCTGGAACGGGGTCGGATTCAAGAGGGTATTTCGGGACTCACCCAACACGGTCATCTAGTGGTATACGCTATGGTTACACTTGATCAGGAAGGGAAGACGCCGGCCCGGACACGGGATATCAGACCACGATACACGAACTTCGCCGAAAAGGCAGGGATTGACCCGCTCGTTCCACGCCGGATGCGTGACCACCTCGGTGAGCTGTCGATGTTAGGTATTATTTCGGCAATCGAACGGAACGAGGGACGGCGTGGTGGGACCTATCGCGAGTACTCTCTCGAGATGGACCCGGAAATGATTCTTGCAGCGCTTGAGAAGACTGTTGACGATGTTGGAATCCACAAATCTGTCACCAACCTTGTCGATGCCGAAGCGACGCTTTCGGACTTCCAGTCCACGTAGGAACGGCGGACATGGTGGTGTCGGAACCGACCGATACAGGGTGGTTCTCAGGATATAGAACAGCGGACACAGTGGTGTGGTCGCCGACGATTGAACTCTTCTGTATTTACCTCAGTAGCGCGAAGAACTCCGGACACAGTGGTGTTCAACAGTGACGACTCTTCTGTTGATGGGATAATATTTCCTGTGAAATCTACTGATATTGCTTTTGAGAATCAAATACGTGTGATAGTTGTAATTAACACCATCTTTCAGGCAAGAATGGCTGAATAGTGGTTTTCTACGTCAAATGATTGCTTCCTCGAAAACCAGAGACAATCCGCCTATCACGTGAATCGGACCTCTCATCTAAATCATCGCGTAAAGCCTCTCCTTGCACAGTATCACAGGCCAGACTATTGCAGCCTGTCGACGTACGGTCGCTTGATGGGTGGCAACTTTCCAACCCAATGATGGGAAATTCTGCGATTGATTGTCAGTAAAATATTCACACAAGGACGCTATTGGGCCAGATACCCTGC
>NZ_JAAOHT010000145.1:0-1975 GCF_011440255.1 Haloarcula sp. JP-Z28
GGCCGTCACGGAGCATCTCCAAGAGTTGTTCCTGCTCGTCTTCGCCGAGCTTCGGGGGACGTCCGTCCCCGAAGTTCGGCGTTAATTGGCCAAGACCACCTTCGTTCCAGCGACGTGCCCACCGACTACCCGTCGATTCAGATTTGCCAACGCGGTCAGCTGCCTCCTCAAGGCTGTCGCCCTTGTAGAGATTTTTCACGAACGTGAGGCGGCGGACGACCTTCGGATCGTCCGCCTCCGATAGCAACCGATTGAGATCATCTTCACTCAGATGGCGGACGATCTCTTTGCGTCGGTCCCCGCTCATTGCAACACCTTCTCAGGCTATCCCCATAACTTCACTTGGGTACTATGCACCCCCACCCCACCCACACACCAAGAAGGTGTGTGTGGTGTGGGTGTGAACCCCCCCGCACACACCGAGATGGTGTGTGGATGCGGGTCCGCCCTTCGGGAGGTGCAGTCCTGATGCGGGACACTTCGAAACTGGACTGGATGGTTCCTGCAGACGAGTGGGAACAGTTCCGCCGCCACATCGAATCCCGATTCGGGGTTGCTGAGGGCTATCTGGGCCGTGAAGCCGAACTCGCGATGGAGCAATATATTGACGCGGACGGCTATGCTCGCGTTGAGACGCTCGTCGACCGCCTCGTCTCAGCCGCCGGCCGCTCTCCGGACCACGCCAGCGAAAAAATAAAATCTGATCTGTCGTCTCAGGAACCGACCCGCATCGGCATCCGTGTCGGGACGCCACTCAAAAAAGAGTTCTGTGCATACGTCGACGAGCACACGGACTACAACTACGGCGTCGCCCTCGCACGCGCATTGAACGTCTATCGCGATGGCGGGCGATCTCGCCGCGTAGAAGACAAGCTCGACCGCGTCGTCGACGACGCCGAATCCATGCTGGGCGAGCTCAATGACGACTCCGATAAGAGTCTCAGCAGCGTCCAGCGCAAGACGATCGCCATCTGCCACGATGTCGGTGAGTCGTTCACCGACGAGGTCCTGAACGAGAGCATCCACAACATCGCCGCCGAGGGACCGAAGGCATCCGACCCAACGCTGGAGAAGTACCGCGACCTCGTAATCGACCGCCTCGACTACGAACGCCATCCGCACAACGAGGAGCTGTGGATCTCCCGCGACCAGGCCGAAGAGATCGCCCCCGACGAAACGCCTGCTGAATGCCGCCGCTCGGTCGAACTACTGGATACTGATGAGATGAAGCGCCGTCTCATCTACACCGTTGGCCGTCGGGCAATGGCGACGTCCTCAAAGGACGTGACGCTCCCCGAGCGAGAACTTCGGGAGACAGTGTTCGACGACGAGATATCGAGACCAACGATGCACGAGGTGATGCAAGAAGCCGCCGAGCACTTCGGGATCGGGACTGGCAAACCAGACAGACAACAGGTGCTGCGCCTGAATCTGACCGAACTCAAAATCGACCACCCTGATATGGCCCGGACTATCAGAGAGTTCGCGAACGCCGACGGCGACTCGAAGCTTGCTGACAGCGGCGAGACGACGCTGGGCTCCTATGGTGGCGGTCAGCAACCATCGGCACTGACTGATGGAGGGACTGTCGCGGACTGACTACCCACACTGAACTGCTTGCCAGCACACCCGCAGGTATGCCATCTGCTCGGCTGTTAGCTTCAGCTATATTGTCTGAGGGTCTCGGGAGATGAAAGCTAATGTCCACAAAGCTGACACTTCTGATACCGCTGTCAGAACCCCCCGATGGGTGCCAGCATTAACAGTATGCGCCTCACGCGAATTCAAAGATGGTAGCATTTGATCAGCTGAACTAGACCGCGACCCAGATTCTCGCACTTTCAGGAACGCTCTTGCGAAGGAGATTGTTGATAGCGAGAGCTGCGGCTGAAAGTCGAAGAGGGCAAGGGCACCGCGCCAGCGGTGCCCGATATGTTCCCAATAAGCCGGTTCGTGTCGGAATCGGCTGCAGCGG
>NZ_JAAOHT010000146.1:0-1831 GCF_011440255.1 Haloarcula sp. JP-Z28
CGTTGATCCGTTCGAGATACACCTCGACCAGTTCACCCACCTGTGGGTCGTCGTCGACGTGCAACACGGTACACTGCTGGGACTGCTCGACTTTCGCCAGCGGAATCGGGACCTCTGCCCGCATCTCCTCGCGTCGGTCTACTGATTCAGTCCGGAGAAGCGGTGTATGCCGCGTTGCCACGCGTCGGCTCCCGCTGATGGCTGCACTGGAGAGCTCCACTGTCTTGTCTCCGAGCCGCCACTGTTCCTCAGAAGCCATCTTTCCCCCCGGTGCTGCCAACACAAAAGCCGCTAGCACTCATCCATTCCATCAAACTAGTAGCGGTTGCTGTATACATTGACTTCCCTACAACCGGCCCCCGAAGCGAGCTGGTAGAGCATGCATACTTCGGATAGCTGTCAGACAGTTCCCATTCAAACATCAATACCCAATCCTGTTCACTAGTTACGTACCAATCTACTAAACGCTACTGATGGGGGGTATTGTTGGATGGCCTCTCATGCGTACGCACGACTCGTGCGTGTAATTTTCCCACTAAACACGCGATTTAACTCTTGTATTGGTTGATTTCTGGATTTATCTTTTAATTCTATGCTTAATACAATATATAATATGTAGGAACCCTTCAAATAAATTTAATTATCTCCCACCCAACATCCAATTCGTATCATGTCCGATACTACCATGCGCGAATACCTCGCAGAGCACCCAAAAATGGCCGGCGCACTGTTCACCCTCCTGATGTTACTATCTCAGGCAGGGACTGCAGCAGCTAACAACAATATCTATATTGGACCATAAAGCATAGAACTGGCAGTATTAGCAATTATCAGCGTCTCATTCTTCACGGAAGCAAATACAAAGTCAGCTGATATCTTCGAGTTCCATCGAGTCACTCCAATAGAGATCTCCATCAGCTTTAACAGGTACTTGCTGCATCTGAAGGAACTCGGATAGTTCAGAGCTAGAAATATTGAAACTCCCAACCGACCCCGGCGCTAAAAAGTACTCTTCACATTCCTCAAAAAACGGAAATACGATGGCTCCTAAGCCTTTGTTATCCATCGAATACGCCTTCATTTCTACGTTGTACCCCGCCGTAGTGGCAGAGACATCCAATAGATTCGGTGTCCCGTTCTCTGTTTGTGCAACTGTCACTCCGCCGTCGCCAACAACGATATATTGTCCACCAAGAACGCTCTTTTTGCGTGCAATAGTAAGCGCCGCTCGAAGAGGGAACCCACAGTTCAACAGTCGGGCAACCGCCTCGCCGATGCGAACCGCGCCGTCGTTCAGGACTTCGTTGAGCGTGACGATGCCGGCGATGGCACCCTTTTCGACAAGCCCGAGACCCTGATTGTACGAGTTGCAGGCGTTCAGCAGGAAGGTGTCGATGCCGATTGAATCGACCGTCGTCACATCAAGCTTGCCGTCGGAGCAGACGAAGCCGTCGTGTTCGGTGTGGCCGATATAGTGGAAGAACTCTGCGTCGGTCGTGAGGACCGTTCTGAGTTCCGCCGTCGTCAGGTTGTCGTGGACTGTGACATCGAACGGCAGGTCATCGCGAGCACCGTACACCTCGTCGACGAGCTGTCGTTCCTCGTCCATCCGGGCGTCGTTCTGGACGACTCGAATCGTGATATCCTCGGCGTTCGTATCGCGGTCGAGTCGGTGTTCGAACGCCGCTTTGGTCAGCTTGCTCGCACCGATAGGAATGCTGTCCCCGATCCAGGCTTGTTCGAGTGAGTCGTGGGCCTGTGGCTCGACGTAGTCCGTATCTGGTGGCGCGGTGGCAGTGTCTGAACTCGCGGCACGGGTGATGACATCGTC
>NZ_JAAOHT010000147.1:0-1816 GCF_011440255.1 Haloarcula sp. JP-Z28
GTCACCGTCGTCGGCATCCCCATCCCGAGGATAATCGAGGAGAACGCGGTGACGAGCAACAGCAAGACCAGCGAGCCGCCGGCGACGGCCGTGATGAGCGAGACGAGGTTCGGGCCGAGGCCGGAGACGCTGATGACGCCCGGAATGATGCCGGCAGCGGCGACCGCGATGACAACCGGGACCGCGGTTCTGGCCCCGCTCTCCATCGACTTCCCGACGAAAACGCCGAGCTTGTACAGCCCATTCGAGGCCAGATCTGGGCGACCGACAGCGTCAGCAGTCGTTTCGGCGGTGTCGTCGACAGCACCGTCGAACGACAGCAGTGGTGAGTCGAGTCGAGGCCGGGTGATCAGCGTGAGAACACCGCTGAGGATAATCAGCGTGCCGATGTTACCGACGGTGGCCGAGAACGCGCCCATGAGAGATTGGGACCCCGTTCCGTCGCCGGCCAGTGCGCCCAGAACGCCAGCGCCGAACAGGAACTGTGAAAGCAGCGATGCGCCGAACAGCACGCCGAGAATCGCTCCGAGGCGGGCACGCGTTTCGTCGCCGTAAGCCGCCACAAGTGCGATGAGCGCTCCGATTGCGATGAGCGTAAACCACGCCGAGCGGGAGACAGACAGTCGCTCGATGATGAGGTAGTACAACAGCAGCCCAAGCGGGACGAGGTAGAACCACCCGCTTTTGAAGTGGCTCCGGAGGTTGACCAGTTCTGAAGAGTCGAGACCACCGATGTCCTCCTTGACGGCCTCAAAGTGGACCATCACCCAGACGCCGAAGAAGAAGACGATGGCGGGAATCGTCGCGACGACGATGACATCAGCGAACGGCGTCGCCGTGTACTGGACGATGAGGAACGCAGCGGCCCCCATCACCGGCGGGAGAATCTGGCCGCCCGATGAGGCAGACGCTTCGACACCGCCGGAGAACTCCGGGGAGTAGCCCGACCGCTTCATCAGCGGAATCGTGAACGCGCCGGTCGTCACCGTGTTCGCGATGGACGAGCCTGAGATGGTTCCCATAAAGCCGCTGGCGAGAATGGACGCCTTCGCCGGGCCACCCTTCCGCGTCCCTGTCGCACCGTACGCAAGGTCGATGAACCACTGCCCCGCGCCGGACATTTCGAGGAACGCGCCAAAGAGGATGAAGATATAGATGAACTGCACGGAGACGGTAACCGGAATTCCGAACACGCCGTTTTCCGTGTTGTACCAGAGGTTCTGGATGATAGAGGGCCAAGACAGCTCCGGAATCGAGAGGACGCCAATGTAGGCGGCGTCCTGTGGGATGAGGACACCGAAACGGGCGTAGACGACGAACGCCGCGACGATAACCATCAACCAGAGGCTGATCGCCCGACGGGTCGCTTCGAGGACGAGCAGGACGCCGACCGCGCCGAGCACGAACGCGTAGGAAGTATCGGCGAGCGGCCCGAGAAGCCCCGCCATCGGCTCTAGGAAGGTGAACACTTCCTGAATCGGTCGGCCGCGTTCGAGTCCCAGCGCACGCATTCGCTGGATCTCGTCGAAGTCAGTAACGAAGTACGCGGCCGACAGCACCGACAGGACGATAAAAACGAAATCCGAGGGTGTCACGCGGTCCATCTCGGCGTCGAGGAACGCCCAGGCGAGGGCGTCGCCGATAGCGTGAACGACGCGAGATACCGGATGCTCCGCGCCGAGTTTCTCATCGACCAGCGACCCGAGCGCGATACAGCGCCGGGAAAGCGGGCCGTCGCCGGTGCTGCCGGGATACAGCAAGAACGTCAGAATGAGGCCAAAAGAGACGTGGACAGCGTTGATCTGGAGCAGTTGCA
>NZ_JAAOHT010000148.1:0-1782 GCF_011440255.1 Haloarcula sp. JP-Z28
TATCTCGGCACGGAACGAGGGTGATATTGACGAACTTGGGCAAAAAATCGGTCAGGCGGTGTTTGACCTCTACGACCTCGAGGACAAAGACGTACGGGAGCACGTAAACAGGTACAACGGTCAGCACGATTCCGTTCGGCCGCTAGACCCGCTGGAGTGACTTCTGTTTAATTACTAATTTTCAACTGTCCTATCACAGAAGGCAGCAGACGCGATTCTCTGACGTCCGTTCACTTCTTTCCCGAAATGTATGGATAGAAAGCTGGCCTCGGCACTCATAGGGCTATTCACTTTTTTATAATCGGGTACAACAGAGTAAGTCGCGTTCTGGTGGTGATTATCACCACATGGTCAATCGAGTAGACTGAGGATTAGAACAGAGGACACTCATCCAAGAAATTCGAACTCTCCAAAGGTTGTCAGGCAACCGTGCAATATGCAGAGGGTGTGCTCATCAAGCAGTCGGTAGTCGTTCCAGCTCTACCACAGACCGTCATTATCGATGCAGATTCGTTGGTATAAAACCAATCATCGAGGGACAACTAATTATGCCCTCAAATTCAGACGCGTTGCTTCGGTCTGTTCGCCGCTGGCTCTTGGTAGCGGTGTTTCTACTCGGAGTTAGCGTGATTGCGCTCGCCGACATTGCGTACAACGTCTCAGGGTACAGTAGTGGTCCTATCCCTGCGGTTATTGGTGTCACCGGTGGCTTGATTGCCCTCATTGCAGGTGTAAGAACACTCGGGACTCTTTCAGCCACCGAGTGACTGAAATACGCCGTGTTTGCAGCAGAGCTTGTACCAACTATCACAGTCTTTGACGCCATTACCGGTACAACGGGTGTATGTAGCACAGAGATGTTCTGCTACGTGGGACCGATCGGTCCGTGTCGTTGCTTCAATCCAATTTTGTGCTTGCGGCGCGTTTAAGTCTGCTCTTGCACATGAAGCATCCATGACAAGCGACGAATGCGGGCAGAACGCTGTCCCAAGACAGGAGAAATCCCAGGGAACTCTCCACGCTATGCTGCTGGGATCAGCCCAAGCTGGACGCCGCTTGGGGTACCTGGTTGGGCTGGCACTCAGTCTCTTCGGAGTGACGTTCTTGGCGTACGAATTCGAGTTCTTCTATCACTCAGGCGGCGTTGTCTTCATTCCGCTTCACGCGACTATCGTCGGAGGAATTGCTGCATTTTGGGCAGGATACAGTCGAAATGGACTGGTCGCTGGATGGGGACTCACGTACCTCTCGCTCCTCGGGATGCAGGCAGAGTGGGCGACAGAAATCTCACCTCGTCCACTCCTCGATCGCGTAGCCTCTATTATCCAGCCCGACGGCTTGCTGGTGCTCGCCATTATCGGAATCATCGTGGCAGTAGTTGGGTTCACTGCTGGTGCGCTCACTCGAAAAGGCATTAACACATTTCGAACTGGGCTATTAAAAGGCATCAACACCTAATCGACGGACCGATTTACACAGATGATTTAGTTCGCCCCGGTAACAGTTTGAATATTCATGCCCTCTCTTAATCGACGTACGTTTTTGACGACGCTCGGAGCGAGCACTATTGGCAGCTTTGCCGGTTGCTCCACAACCGCAAACGACAAGCCGCCGGCTGGAAGCCTCCAGTTTACCAACCAAGATTCTCTCCCTCAGAGGGTGTCATAGAACTCTTCTCACACCGTGATGATCGTGCTTCCCGGATTGTCTCCGCGTTCGTAATTGGTGATTGCGACGACCAGGCGAAGACACAGTGCGAGGAAGACCTGCGCTCGTGCGTGG
>NZ_JAAOHT010000149.1:0-1628 GCF_011440255.1 Haloarcula sp. JP-Z28
GTCTCGTAAGTGTAGTGTATCCGCCCAGAAGCGCGACCGGTACCCCCCCGCCGAACGGTGGCTTGCCGCGACCGGCTCCGCGCCTGAGTCTGGCTATGTCCAGTGGCTCGGCGACCGCACTGGTCCTCGCGAGGTCGAACCGCCGGTTCTTCACCGCCGGTTTTCCGCCGCGAAACGCGTTGACGGCGTCACCTTCGCCGACGGGGACATCCTCGACTGGACGGACGACGATGACGCACCCGACGGCGACGGTCGCGTGTCCTACATCTCGACGTTTGATGACGAAGCGCTTGTCATCCTACAGTGGGGCGGCCCCGTCGTAACACTGGGACGTCTGTGTGGAGCCTTATTCAGCAATCGGATGCTCAGTAAGGCATTAAATACGGATGCACTGGGGAAACAGTGGAACCGGGCCCACGACGGCGTCGAAACGTTCGAAAACGACCTCCACGATGTCCTCATTCAGGCCAAACAAATCGGCTGGCTTTCCAGTGACGAACTCGAAGATCTGGACAACTGGCGCGAACGGATCGGCGCAGTGCGGTCCATGCTCCTCTCGCAAGTTGGGGACTTCGACGACCTCGACTCCGGCCTGCAGGCCCAGCTGATGCGAGACCTCCACGGGCTGCTTTGCAGCGCGATGAACGTCTACGACGCCGCCGGCCTCGACGTAACCATCAACATCCGACTGCCCGATCCCGATGCGCTCCGGCGTAACGAGAATCAATACGAGAAGTTCCTCGATTTTGCTCGCTACACGATCACCAAACAGGCCGGCTATCGCGATGACTACGGCGTCCACAGCTGGTATCGGATGTGTATCGAGGACCGCCCACAGAAACTCCGGGCGCGGTCCGAATACGATATCGACGACACCGATCCCGTTGCTGACCTACTGGCGTCGTGGGTCTTCACGGGCCCTGGCGTCTCCGACCTCTTGCCCGACGTTCAGGAGGCCGTCGACGAGGAAGCGACTCGGCTTCGCGAGCGCGTCGACGCCGGCGTCGAAGACGCCGCGATCCTCGATATCCCGATGGTGGACGCCAATTCCCACGGCCATATCCGGGGGCTCGTCCGGGAGATTGCTGACCGCAAGGGGTTCTATGACGGCAATCGTGCGGATCTCGACCGACTCACCCGCTGTCTGGAAGCAGCGCTCGCGACGACCGACCGTGGCCCGGACCCCTGCCTCGTGGCAGATGCCCTCGACAGCCTCGAATCGCGTGACAGCGTCTCTGACCGCCTCGATATCGACGCCGTCGAGACCGCGCTGGCCGCGCTCCCCAGCGAGGCGGTCTTCCCAACGCTGCCGCCGGCAGCCCGACGGATGCTCTCGGCACTGTTCGCGAGCACCGAGCCACTCGACCGGCAGGACCTCATCGAGATTACTTCAGAGAGTTCCTATAACCGCCATCACAAGACGTTGCGGGCGTTCTTCCTCGTGGAAGATACGGGTGAGGGCTTCGTCGCACACCTGGAGCCATGGTGGTCGTCGACGTCATCGGTGAGCGAGCCATATCACGAGGACACTCCGTACCCGGGATCACCGGCCGGCCATCCGTCGCACATCCTGCTGGGCCCAGTCTATGACTCTGGGCTGCTGGACATCCCGCCGGATGAATACGCCG
>NZ_JAAOHT010000015.1:0-68819 GCF_011440255.1 Haloarcula sp. JP-Z28
GGCGAGGTCGTCGGGCCACTGGTGGTGGTCGAACCAGACGACCCGCTCGGCGGTGTCGACCAGTGAATCGAGCGGGGCGATGTCGGACTCGCGGTCGGGACAGAGGTCACAGATGAAGACGGTCGCGTCGGGGTCGGCGTACTCGGCGGTCCATTCGAGCGCCTCCGTGAGTTCATGCGGGCCGGCGGGCAGCAGCGCGCCTTCGCCGTGAGCTTCACGAATCAGCGCGGTACAGGCCAGTCCGTCAGCGTCCGGGTCGGCGATAACAATGACGCCAGCGTCGGTCAGCGTCTCTGCGGCTTCGGCTTCGGCTTGCTCTTCTTCGTAGGAATCCGGAATAAAAAACCCCTCACCGGGGAGTACAGATTTGCGGCCGATAGAGAGGCGGTCGTCGTCGATGAGCCAATCGTCCATGCCACAGCAAGCGGGTGGGGCGTCAAGAAGCCGTCGGGTTCCGTTACACGCCCTCGCGCTCGGGGTTTGGTTCGCCTTCGAGCTGGCGGACCGTCAGCACCGGCATGGGAGCCTCCCGGACGAGTTCCTCGGCGACACTGCCCAGCAGATAGCCGTGTTCGCCGTGGCGGCCACGGGTCCCGCTGACGATGACATCGGCGTCGTGTTCCATTGCGTACGTGCAGATTTCGTCGGCCGGGTCGCCCTCCCGAACAGCAGTGACGAGTTCCTCGTCTGCTTCGGCGTCGGCGGCCTCCAGAATGAACGAGAGGGCGCGGCCGCCAGTGGTCGCCAGCGCGCGCTCCAGCGCCTCGCGGACCTCTTCGGGAGTCGTCTCAACCTCGCCGGTGTCGACGACGTACAGCCCGTGGACAGTTGCGTCGAAGCGTGCTGCCAGGTCCAGCGCCGCCTCGACGGCCCGCTCTGCGCTGCCGGAGCCGTCCGTGGCGATGACCACCGTATCGAACATACACCACGCATCGAAGCCGCGACTAAATACACTGTTGGTCACGGCGAGGGACTCGCCATATGACACGACGTTACCGGCTCGAACCCCGGTGGATTTTTGCCGACCGGGGTCACAGTGGCGAGTGATGGATATCGACCTCGTACTCGCGCCGGTCGACGGCAGCGACCAGTCGGAACGAGCGGCCGAGTACGCGATCGCCGTTGCGGAGCGGTATGACGCCGACCTCCACCTGCTGTTCGTCATCGACGAACGACTTCACCAGGATATCGATAGCGGCGACGTGAGCGCGACCGCGATCGCCGAGGAGCACCAGGCGTTCACCGAGAACATCCGAGACCGGTTCCGCGACGCACACGACGGCGTGTTCGAAACGTCGTCCGCGACCGCGTTCTCAGAGACACGACTCATGCAGACGCCGGGCAGCGTCGTCCTCGACGTGGCGGAGGACCTCGATTCGGATTTTATCGTCGTCCCACGCGAGGAAGGAAGCGAAGAGGCCGTCGGGCGCGCGGCGATCTACGTCATCGAATACGCTAGCCAGCCGGTCCTCACCGTTTAGATTCGGATCGCCATCTCTATTTCGAAGCTCTCGGCGCTACTGATCTCGAACCCGACCTTCTCGTACAGCGAGATCGCCGGGTCGTTCCACCGCTCGACGGTGAGCCAGACATGGTCGATGCCTTTACTCTGTCCCTGACCCAGCAGCGTCTCGACCAGCGCTGTCCCGATACCAGCACCCTGGTAGGCCTGTAACACGAAGATAGCGAGTTCGTGCTCGTCCTCGTTGTCCGGGACTAGCGTCGCGTGGCCGGCGACAGTGTCGTCGTGTTTGGCAACGACGTTGACACAGTCGCCGTCGAGGATCGTGTCGAGCCACTCGCGGATAGCTTCCTCTTTGACCGGTGGGATGCCTTGCGCCCGGTCGGCGGGGTCGAAGTCGAGGTACATCTCGACGAGGCTCTCCGTATCGGCGTCGTCCGCAGGGATGACGTCGATGGAGCGGTCCTCGCGGTCGGTGATCGTCCGCGGTGGCTGTGGGAACTCTTCGGCGGGTTCGTCTGGGTAGGTGCGAGTCATCGGATGAGAGTCACCGGCGTCTGTGCGTTCAGCAGGACGAACTCGACAATGGGGCCGAGCTGTATCTTTCCGAGCGGCGAGCGGCCGCCGCCGCCGAGGACGATTCTATCGAACCCTTCGCTCTCAGCGATGTTCACCAGCTCACTTCCCGGTGAGGTGCCTTCGACACGGCGAAGCGGGGGTTCGAGCCCGCTTTCGTCGATACGCTCCTGTATCCGTTGCTGGACCGCTTCGAGGTCGGCGTCGTTGTCTTCGTTGTCGAAGGCAGCGACGGTCAGTTCGTCGCCTGTTTCCGCGACGCGGTCGAGTGTTTCGGTCAGTGCCTGGTAGGACAGTTCGCTGCCTCCGACACCGAGCAGTATTTTCATAGTCGGGCCATGCATGGGAGCGGTAAAAAAGCCACCCGGCTGAACTGTCGGGGAAAGACCATGACAGCGGGGCGGCGGCGATACCCTTTTTCACCGCGGGCACGCATGCTCGGCTATGACTGAGGGCGCACCGCCGGACGAGACGGATGTCGAGGCGGCAGACGACGGTTCGGCCGGCCACCAGCCGGACGACCCGGCGGCCGCGGATGACGGGGCCGACGAGGCCGACGCCACGGACAACGGCCCTGCGGCCACTGAACAGACAGCACCGGCTGAGCCAACCAGCGGGACAGCGGTTTCTGAAGCCAGTGACGTCCCGTCCGACGTACAAAAGTACGACCGCTTCAAGAAAATCGAGGGCGGGACCTACGACCGCGCGAACGATTTCCTCCGGGACCGGACGTACATCACCGCCCGCGAGTGGGCCATCGCCCGCCTCTGTGCTGACTTCCGGACCGAAACTGGCGTCGAGATGACGAAAATCGGGGAGAACCTCCCAGAACTCGTCCCGTTCATGACGGACACGTACACGCCACAGGCGGTCAATCAGGCCCGCGCTGCCTTCGAGGACAAAGTCCGGAAGGCCGGCGCAACGTTCCTCTATGGCGCGATGTGTGACTTCTTCACCGCTGAGGACCTTGACGACGTGATGTACGAGGCCACCGAGGTCGCAAAATTCCTCCTCGAAGTCGAGGGTGTCGACCTCGCCGTCGAGGACGAGATGGAGGCCGAAGACCGGATCTCCTCGGTGATGCGGGAGGTCCGCGAGCAGTCGGCGGCGCTGCGACACGACGAGGTGTGTTGTCCGGAGTGTGGCAATGAATTCCAAGCTGACGAGTAGCCACGGCTGAGATGGACGACATCGACCCCGACGCCCAGCCGTCGATGTCGGTCCACGAAGCGACACAGAAAGTGCTACGGACCGACCTGGCCATCGGCATCGGCGGCGCGGTGCTTGGCTATGCTGAGGCAGGGACAGCCCTGTTCGACGTACTGCCGGTAGTTGTCGGGTTCGGTCTCCTGACGGGTATCGCAGTGGCTGTCGTCGAACACGACGCAGTCCCGGGCGTCTATCCGGAGGTCGCCGCACTGGCGTCGTTCGTCGTGCTTGCCGGGGCTGTTGCCGGCCTCGTAACGCTCTCCGATGCGCCGATAACACTCGTACTCGCGGCCGTCCTCTCGGGCTTCGGTGTCGGTGTCATCGGTAACCGGGTGCTCTATGGCATCGCCTTCGACGTGCCGGCGTACCGATTGACCCAGGTGCGTGAGCAGTCATAGTCACGCAACTGGGGACCGGTCTTAGACTGGCGTTCAGTCAGGGAAGAACGGCTCAGGGTCCTCGTGAGTGACGGTAACTACCTCGTCGTCGCTGAGCGGTCGGATATGCGAGTACAGTCCGTGGTCGGCGGCGACCTGCGAGAGGTCCGCGCGCTCGGTCCGGTCGTAGTATAGCGGCACGAGCACGGCGAGGTCGTCGCCACATTCCAGCGCGACAAGCAGGAACACCATCCCGTCGTCGGTCGCCCGAAACACCTCGGAGCGGTCGACGGTGCGGTCTTCGAGCGCGTCGGCGACGCGCCGGAACTCATCGCCGGGAACCACGACATCAAAGCCGAGTCGCCGGGTTTCGGGCTCGTACTCGCCGGTCTGTTCGGCCATCGTCCGCGGCTCACCGGTCAGCACCGTCACGTCGCCGGGGTGGAGTTCGATAGCCTCGCGCCCGTCGTCTCGGTACTGTGTGGCCGTCGCAGCCATATCCTCGATGACCTGCTCCCAGTGACCGACGACACGGTCGAAGGGGTTAGATTCGGGGTCGGCAGGGTCGTTCATACGTCGAGTGTGGCGGCGGCCGGGATAAATTGTTGGTGGGACAGTGGCACAACAGTTTTACTGGTATTTTGAGAAGAAGGGGACAGATGCGCGACCTCTTAACATTATCTGACCTCCGTACCCAGTTCGAGACGGACCGCGGCACCGTCAAAGCCGTCGACGGCATCGACCTCACTGTCAGGGAGGGGGAAACCGTCGGTCTGGTCGGCGAATCCGGATCGGGGAAATCTGTCACAGCGTTATCGGCAATGGATATCGTCGACGAGCCCGGACACATCGCCGGCGGGCAGATCCGGTTTGGCGCACTTGGGACAGTCACACGGCTGTCCCGGCAGTATCCGAAGGCAGTACGGACAGCCGACGAGGGCAGCGGCTTCATCACCATCGACGCGGCGACGGTCGACCGGAGTCGGCTCCCCGCGTCGCTTGAGACGACGACCGATGACCGGACGCTGGCAAAGCAGTTCATTCAGGAAGCCCCAAAGAAGGCCCTCCCGGAGACCGGTGACGCGCCCGTCACGATTACCGACGGCTACGTTGACCTGACGGCAGCCCCGGAGCGGGTGATGCGGGACATCCGCGGCGGCGATATGGGGATGATCTTCCAGGACCCGATGACCTCGCTGAATCCCGCGATAACGGTCGGGGAACAGGTCGCGGAGAGCCTGCGCCTTCACCGGTACGGGAGCAAGCGAAACGACTCGTGGTTCAACGCCGTCCGTGAGATCACGCCCTCGATCAGCCGGGGCAGCGAGATGGACGAAGAGATCCGGTCTGACGTTATCTCGCTGCTGGAGGAGGTCGGTATCCCGGAACCGGCCGACCGTGTCAACGAGTACCCCCACGAGTTCTCCGGCGGGATGCGCCAGCGCGTGCTCATCGCCATCGCGCTGGCGTGTCGCCCGAAGCTGCTGGTCGCCGACGAGCCGACGACGGCGCTCGACGTGACCATTCAGGCGCAGATTCTGGACCTCATCGACGACCTGCAGGCGGACCTCGGGATGTCGGTGCTGTTCATCACGCACGACCTCGGCGTCGTCGCGGAGACCTGCGACCGCGTCGCCGTGATGTACGCCGGCGAAATCGTCGAGGAAGGGCCGGTCGAGGAGATATTCCAGAACCCATCACACCCGTACACGTACACGCTCCTCGAATCGATACCGGGCGAGGGGACAGAGCGACTGACGCCAATCGAAGGGAACGTCCCCAGCCTCATCGACATGCCCAGTGGCTGCCACTTCGCCGACCGCTGTCCGTGGGCCGAACCCGAGTGTCGTGAGGGCGAGATTCCGTCTCTCCAGCACGGTCCGGACGATGTCACCCACCGCTCGAAGTGCATCCACGAATCGTTCGACACGAGCGAGTACGGCACCGGCGACACCGGCGTTGCCGCGACGGAGACGACGCGAACGGACAGACAGCTCATGGAAGTCGACGGGCTGAAAAAACACTTCTCGCGGGCCGACGACCTGCTGGACAAGTACATTGGACGCGAGCCGGAGTCAGTCAAGGCCGTCGACGGCGTCTCGATGGACATCTACGAGGGCGAGACGCTGGGGCTCGTCGGCGAGTCCGGCTGTGGGAAATCGACGACCGGGCGAACCATCCTCCGGCTACTCGAACCGACAGATGGGAAAGTAGTTTTCGCCGGGCAAGACCTTTCGGAGCTTGATAAAAGTGGCCTGCGAGAGGTGCGTCGGGACCTGCAGATGATTTTCCAAGACCCGATGTCCAGCCTCGACCCACGGATGACCGTCGGCCAGACGATTATGGAGCCGCTGAAAATTCATGACCTCCCGGAAGACACCGGTGACGGCTCACGCCGCGAGCAGCGGGTCGAGCGCGTGGCGGACCTCATGGAGGCGGTGGGACTCGACCCAGACCAGTACGACCGCTACCCGCACGAACTGTCCGGCGGGCAGCGCCAGCGCGTCGGCATCGCCCGCGCGCTCGCAGTCGACCCCGATTTCATCGTCTGTGACGAGCCCGTTTCGGCGCTGGACGTGAGCGTGCAGGCCCAGATAATCAATCTCCTGGAGGACCTCCAGCATGAGTTCGGCCTGACGTATCTGTTCATCGCTCACGATCTGAGCGTGGTTCGCCACATCTGTGACCGCGTCGCGGTGATGTATCTCGGCGAGGTAGTCGAAGTCGCCGACACGCCGGACCTGTTTGCGGACCCGAAACACCCCTATACGCGAGCGCTCATGTCGGCGATTCCGGAACCGGACCCGACCGTGGAAGCCGACCGGATACTGCTGAAGGGCGACGTTCCATCACCGATTGACCCACCGTCGGGCTGTCACTTCCGGACTCGCTGTCCCGAGGTCATCCCACCAGATATCGACATCGAGCAGGAGACGTACCGCGAGGTAATGGACTACCGGCAACGGGTCGAGGACGAGGCCATCTCCATCGATGCAGTTCGGGAGCAGGCCGGAGACGCCGACAGCGCCACAGCGGCGACGGACGGCGGCGCGAACCTCACCGAGCCGCCGAGCGGCAGGGGACAGGTGCCGATGTCCGCGTTCAAACAGACGATGTTCGACCGGTTCTTCGAAACGGACCTGGCCGGAGAGAACCGCCGCGTCGTCGAAACGTCGATTGAGCATCTCGCGGACGAGGACTGGGACGCCGCCGCATCGGTGCTACAGGATCGATTCGAGAGCGTCTGTGAGACACAGCACCCCGAACTCCAGCCGGACTCCCACCCAGCAGCGTGTCACCTTTACGACCAGAATGACAGCGACAGTACCTGAATAATATTACTTAGCTGCACATAACTCTCAGGAGATATATAGCAGAATCATTGTTCTATCCGGTACAATTATAATAGATCTGTTTGAACAAAGTCCCATGTCATCCGGTGATTCTATCGACAGACGAAGCTTCCTTACCGCGGCCGGCAGTGCCGCGGCAGCCGCAACGCTCGCAGGTTGTTCCGGCGACGGCGGTGATGGTGGCGGAACCGAAGGTGGAGACGGTGGAGATGGGAACAGTAGCGACGGCGGCGACGGTGGAAGCGACCAGACGCTCGTGTACGCCCGCGGTGACCACCCCGAAAACTACGACCCACAGCAGTCAACCAGCGGCGAGGTGGCGAAGGTCACCAATCAGGTGTTTGACACCCTCATCCAGTTCGCAGCCGGGAGCGGCGGCCAGCTCGAAGACGCGCTCGCAACCGACTACACTCTCGAGGGAACCACCGCAACGCTGACCCTCCGAGAGGGTGTGATGTTCCACAACGGCGAGGAGTTCACCGCGTCAGACTTCAAGGCGACCTGGCAGCGGTTCACCCAGAGCGACTACGAGTACTACCTCGGCGATGATACCCGGTCGGGGTACGGTCCGTTCACGCTTGGCGACTGGATCGAAAGCGTCGACGCGAGTCAGGACTACGAGCTGACAATCGAGCTTACACAGCAGTTCGCGCCGTTCCTGCGGAACCTCGCGATGTTCGCCTCGGCAGTCCTCTCGAAAGCCCAGATCGAATCGCTGGGCGACAGTCAGGCCGACCTCGGAAGTGAACCCGCAGGCACTGGAGCCTTCCAGTTCGATACCCTTGACAACCCGAACGAGCGTATTCGGTTGACGGCCAACAACGATTACTGGGGTGACGGCCCGAACGTCGGGACGGTCATCTTCAAGACCATCACCGAAAACAGCACGCGAGTGCAGGACGTCATCAACGGGGCCTCACACATCACGGACAATCTCGACTCCTCCGGATTCCAGCGCGCCGAGGAAAGCGGAACGGCGACGCTGCTGCGGAAGGACGGCATCAACCACGGCTACATGGCGATGAACATGGCCCGATTCGAGCCGTTCCGGGACCGGCAGGTCCGCCAGGCCATCGCCCACGCTGTCAACACCGAGGCCATCGTCAACCAGATCTATCAGGGCTTTGCAACGCAGGCCTCCCAGCCGCTCCCGCCGGACGTGCTCGGACACAACGACGACCTCGACCCGTATCCGACGGACAAGGAGCAGGCGCAATCGATGCTCGAAGAGGCGGGCTACGGCGACGGCTTCGAGTTCGAACTCGCGACGTTCTCGAACCCTCGGGGATACAACCCCAGCCCGGTCAACACGGCGAATCAGGTGAAATCAGACCTAGAAGAGATCGGTCTGACGGTCAACATCAACCAGTTCTCCAACTTCGGGCCGTATCTGGACTACACGTCGGCCGGGAAACACGACGCGTGTTTCCTCGGCTGGTACACCGACAACGCCGATCCGGACAACTTCCTGTACGTCCTGCTGGACCCGCAGGTGGAGATGGACGCCGTCCCCGACGGGCAGGACTGGGTCAGTTTCGATTCCGACGGGTACAACACCCTCAACGTGTCCGGATGGGCCAACACCGACTACATGGAACTCGTCCGGGAAGCCCAGCGGACCTACGCGGAGGGCGACCGCGAGACGATGTACGAAGAGGCCAGCCAGCTAGCCTACGACGAGTCTCCGTGGGTGTTCCTCGACTACGCCGAGACGCTCAGAGCAGTCAACGAGACTGTCGTTGAAGACTCCTACACCGTCAGCTCTGTCGGTGGCCCGTATCTTAACACGGTCGAGCTGCAGTAGCGCTCTAAGAGAACTTTCGAATGAACTGGACACAGTTTCTTTTCAGGCTGGTCGAGCCGGTGGTACCGCCACGGTTCGTCATCAAGCGGCTGCTGTTGCTCATCCCAGTCCTGTTCGGCGTCGCATCGGTCGTCTTCGCGATCCTCCACCTGGCTCCGGGGGACCCGGCTATCATTATTGCCGGCCAGCGAGCGTCGGCCGAACAGCTAGAACAGATACGTGTTGAGCTGGGACTTCGGCGGCCGCTCTGGGAACAGTACTTGAGCTTCCTGTGGGACGCAGCGCGGTTCGACTTCGGCCAGTCCTACAGCATCAGCCGCGGGAACAGCGTCCGCTCGGTCATCTCGGACCGACTCCCCATCACGCTCGAACTCGCGATTTACGGCCAGGCGGCGGGCATCCTGCTCGGACTGCCACTGGGCATCATCTCCGCGGTCAAGCAGGACTCACTGACGGACCACGTCACTCGGATCGGGGCGCTGACTGGTATCTCGGTCCCGATATTCTGGTCCGGACCGTTGCTCATCCTGCTGTTCTCGACGTATCTCGATGTGTTCCCGACCAGTGGCCGCATCAAGTCGACGTTGTTCCTGCCCGACACCTGGACGCTGTTCGGCCGTGAGCTGCCCCTGACCGGGATGATAACGCTCGATACGATCCTGCTTGGAAACACCGAGGCGTTCCTCTCGGCGGCCCATCACCTGTTCCTGCCGGCGGTGGTCATCGGCGTCTACTCGACGGCGCTCATCTCCCGGATGATGCGCTCCTCGATGCTCGAAGTCATCCGTCAGGACTACATCCGGACCGCGCGGGCGAAAGGGCAGGGCGCGAAGATCACGCTGATGAAACACGGCTTCCGGAACGCGCTGATTCCGGTCGTCACCGTCATCGGCATCCAGTTCGGCACGCTGCTGGGCGGGGCAGTCCTGACCGAAACCGTGTTCGGTATCAACGGGATGGGGCTGACTATCGTCACCGCCATCGGCGTCTCTGACTACCCGGTGGTTCAGGGAACGGTGCTCACCTTCGCCCTGCTGTTCACGCTCGTGAACCTCTTCGTCGATGTCACCTATAGCTATCTCGACCCACGGATTCAACAATGAGTACGGACACCGAGACACGGGGCACGTTGGGACGCCTGCGGGCGTCCCCGTTCCTCGCCGACCTGCTGACGAACCGCCTCGCCGTCGTCGGGCTGACGATTATCCTCAGCATGGCCGCTGTCGCCATCTACGCCCGCGTGACCTACGACTTCGGCGCGCTTACGAGCTCGCAGCTCGGCACCGAAATCGCCGACCGCGCGCCGCCCGGCTGGCTCGGTCCCGCTCCGGCGAACCAGCAACTGTTCGGCACGGACGCGGCGGCCCGTGACATCTACAAGCGGAGCCTATACGGTGCGTGGTTGGCCCTGAAGTTCGGGACGATCACGGTTGGGACCTCGACGACCGTTGGTGTCGGCCTGGGGATTATTGCGGCGTATTACGGCGATGTGACCGACAACGTCATCATGCGGACGATGGATGTGCTGCTGGCGTTCCCGCCACTGTTGCTCGCCCTCGCGCTGGTCGCCATCTTCCCACGGGACCTGGGGCTCTGGCGGGCCGTGGTGGCGCTCGTGCTGGTGTACACGCCGCGGTTCGCCCGGGTTGTCCGCGGTGCCGCGCTCAAAGTGCTCGAAGACGAGTACGTCGACGCCACGGTCGCGCTTGGCGCGACTGATCCGCGAGTTCTGATCCGGCACATCCTGCCGAACACGCTCGCGCCAATTACCGTCCAGTCCACGCTGAACTTTGGACTCGCCATTATCGACCTCGCTGCGCTGTCGTTCCTCGGGTTCGGTGCGCAGGCAGGGACGCCATCGTGGGGCCTGATGCTATCCCGCGGTGTCGAGAACGGACTCCTGACCGGCGAGTGGTGGCTCTCCTTCTTCCCAGGGCTGTTCCTCGCAATCACCGTGCTCGGGTTCAATCTGCTCGGTGACGGGATGCGCGACGCACTCGATCCGCGGATGCGCGACGCGATTGACTGATGGCCCAGCGTGGTGACCCACCGCCACTCCGGCAGTACGTCGCGGTCCGTGCACGACTGGTGGGGAGCGGACTGGTCGTCGGCCTCCTGCTTGGTAGCCTGGGAATGGCAGGCTGGACGCTCTACACCGGTGATGCGCGGTCGAGTGAAGCGACGGTGTTCGCCCTCGGCGCGCTGGTGTTCGGCTTTGGCCTGCTGGGCTGGTCTGGGTCGATACTCGCCGGCCGCGGCATCGAAGCTATGCAGGAACACATGGACACGCGAAGCAACTGGACCGAACGCGATTCGCGGCGGGCAATGGCCCGGCTCTGTGGCGGTGGCGGCGGGATAATGGTTGGGACGTCAGTCGTCGCGGCGTTACTCTAGCCGCTCGCTGTCCGCACCGCGGACGTTTTCGCCCTGATGATCGTAGAACACGTCCTCTTGAGCAGTGCTGTCGTCGGCTTCCAGCGCGTCGCCGCGCTCGTAGACGACCGTCCCCCGGACCATCGTCCATTCAGGGAACACCGCATCGTGGCCCTCGAACGGCGTCCAGTCGCATTTCGAGTGGAGCGCCGCACCGCTGATCTCACTCGTCTCGGTCGTGTCGACGAGCACGAGGTCGGCGTCCTTGCCGGCTTCGATGGCACCCTTCTGTGGGATGTCGAACACGTCGGCCGGGTTGCGTGCAGTGAGGTCCCGAACACGCTCGTAGGTGAGCCCGCTGTCCGGGTCACGAGCTTCAGCCAGTAGGAGCGGGAGGACCGTCTCGACACCGGGGACGCCCGACGGCGCGTCCCAAATGCCGGCGTCTTTCTCCTCGCGGGTGTGTGGCGCGTGGTCCGTCGCGATCATATCGACGGTGCCGTCCACGACGCGCTCGTAGAGCTTTTGACGGCGTTTTTCGCGGCGCAGAGGCGGGTTCATCCGCCCGAACGTGCCCAGCTCCGAGAGGTCGCGCCGAGAGAGCAACAGGTGATGTGGCGTCACCTCGGTCGTCATCCCGGCCTCGCTGGCAATGTCAACACCCTCCGGGGTGGACGTGTGCGCGATGTGTATCGTCGCATCGTGTTTCTGCGCGACTTCGCAGGCCCGCTCGACGGCTTTCTCTTCGGCCTTTGCAGTCCGGAACGCGCTCCAGGCATCCGCGTCGTCGCGGGCCTTGGCGTCGTCGTTGAAGTAATCGGCGTCCTCAGCGTGGACGGTGACCGGCACGTCGTTGTCGGTGGCAGCTTCCAGTGCGTCTGCGAACAGGTCGGCCTCGATACCCATGTCACCGGTTGAGTCCGCGAGGAACACTTCGCCGAGTGCGAACAGCCGACGGCGCAGGAGGACGTTCGGAATCCAGTCGGCCGTGACGCCGCCGTTGATACCCCAGTCGACGACAGAGTCGGCAGCGAACTCGGCTTTCTGGTCGAACGACTCGCCGTCGATGGTTGGCGGGTCGGTGTTTGGCTGGTCGACGACAGCCGTAACGCCACCGGCCGCCGCGGACCGGGACCCGCTCTCCCACGTCTCCTTGTGGGGGTAGCCGGGCTGGCGGAAGTGGACATGAACGTCAATCATTCCCGGGAACAACCGCTTGCCGGTCGCTTCGATAACGTGCTGGTCGGACGCGTCGAGGTCGCGGCCGACCTCGGCGATGGACTCGCCACGAACCCGGACATCCCGCTGACGGCCGTCCAGCAGCGTCGCGTTACGGATGAGCATACGCCCAGTCGGCCGGGCGCGCCCCTAAGTCTCTCGGATAGCGCTCACCGACACGTCGCGGCCATCAGCCAGCGACCGCTCCAGCGCCGCGATGACCTGTTCAGCGTCGTCGGTCCCCCCAGCGTTGGCGACGCTCCCGACGCTCTGTGGATCGAACGGGACATCGAGTGACTCGTAGATGGGAGCCAGCACCTCAGCGATAGCCTCGTGGTCTCGAACGACGACGATGCCGCCGATAACAGCGACGGACTGGCGGACACGCTGGGCGAGCCCCGAGATTTTCCCGTCGGCCTGAATCGAGTGGCTCCCCGGACAGAACGCGGCGTCCGGTTCCCCGGTCCGGGCGGTGATGCCGCAGTCCTCAAGTGCGCGCTGCACAGCGGTTTTAGCCCACTCGTAGCGGTCATCAATAGTTCCTCGCGGGTCCTCGGTCGGGACGGCGAGGGAGAACGAGACAGTCGACCCGGTGTAGGCGACGGCGCGACCTCCCACGGCGCGCTCGATGACAGTGTACCCCCGGTCGCGAGCGGCCCGGCACGCCCGGTCATAGCCGTCGCTGTTCGCGTCACGGCGGCCGAACGCGACCTGTCTGTGCGGTCGCCAGACTCGCAGGGCTGGCTCGCGGTCTTCGGCGACCGTTTCGGCTATCTCGCGGGTCCGCTCGAAGTCGGTTTCGGGGTCGGTGGCGCGGCCCCGTAGCAGACGCATAACCGAGCGGTACGGTCCCGTCGGATTAAAACAGTCCGCCGGTCCAACAGGTGACCCCGCAGCGGTGGATAGCGAACAGGCGACACATGGCCGTCGCGGCGGGACGTGTCGCACACCCGCTGCCCCCGCCGCGGTCGTCGTCAGCGCACACGAAGCGGTGGCCCCGGGATAGCTCTTGAACCTTCGGACGACAGAGCCATACCGATACACCCCTAATCGCCGTCGATGCCCGTCACGATATCGCGGGATGTGCTTTTCCAGTACTACCGGTTCTCCCTGTACAACTCGCCGTTCGACGCCCACGACGAGGGATGTGCTATCGACCTCTACCCCGACGGCGAACGTGCGCCGTCGCCGGTCGCCGGCGAGGTCGTCGATACGAAGACGGTTCAGGCCCCACCAAAGGCCTACGCGGCCGAGCACGACCACCTCATTTTGATTGATACCGGCGACACTGTGGCGCGGTTACTGCACGTCAACCCGGCCGTCGAACCCGGCGAGACGGTCGCTGTCGGCGATGACCTCGGAGCGCTGGTGCGGGCGGGCTTTTTCGCGCCGTGGGTTCCGAACCACATCCACCTCGGCTTCCGCGACCCTGATGCGAACCCCTACCGGGCGTCGGGGTCGCTGCCGGTCGACGTGGCCGCCGACGTGACGCCGGTGTTCTGGGACGGGACCGGCACCGTCGTTGACGGCGGCGAAACGTGGGCCCGACTCGACGAACCTGCCCATCCGGCCCCCGGTGACTCCTTCGTCGGCATCGCCAACGATGTTGGCGGCGACGGTTCGGGCGTTCTCGACGGCGGCTTGCCCCACTACTCGGGCGGTGGCCTGCTGGGCGATGATAATGCTGGCGCCGCGGCTCTTGCAGGCCAGCACGTCGGGACAGCCGACGGCCGTACGGTCGCGTGGGACGACGTGGCCGTGCTGGCAAACGGCGAGCCCATAACCGGTATCGCGCTGTTCTGTGGCCGCGAGCGCTTCGGTGCGAAGCTCGTTGGCGAGGGCATCGACCTGTCCGTTGGCGACGAGGTACGCGTGACCGTCGAGCGGGCCGCAGCCGGTGACGACTCTACGTAGCTATGACTTCCCGTAGCGCTCGGTGCGGGCCTGCTCCGCCTGTTCGTAGGCCAGGTCTTCAGCCATCCGTCAGGCAAACGTGAGGCCGTCTCGGTCAGTCAGTTCGCCGAATAGCCACTCAGCGTGCTCCAGTGCGTACTCGCGGTGCTCGTCCTCGATGTAGCCGACGGCGTCCTCGACGAGAACTGGTCGGTAGTCACGGAGGCCAGCGCTAGAGGCAGTGTGGAGCACGCAAACGTTCGCGAGCGTGCCACAGATAGCCAGGTCCTTGACACCGTGAGCGTCGAGCCACCCTTCCAGTTCTGTCTGGTAGAAGGCGTCGTAGGTGTGCTTGACGACGACCAGATCTTCGTCCTGTGGGTCGAGGTCATCGACGAGTTCGGTCTCCCAGGACCCTTCGACGACGTGTTCGCCCCATCGGTCGAACTCGTCGTAGTAGTGGGTGTCCTCGAACTGGTCGGGCGGATGCACGTCGCGGGTGAATACGACCTTCGCGCCGGCTTCGCGGGCACGGTCGACGAGTTCGGCACAGGGCTCAATGGCTGCTTCGCTGTCCGGTGCATAGAGGCTCCCATCGGGGTGGCAGAAGCCGTTCTGCATATCAACGACAATCAGGGCGGTCTGTGCTGGGTCGAGTTCCATACGGGAACCTTGGCAGGGCGCGACTACGAAAGTTACTCCCACGGTGGGGTCGGCTCAAACAGACGCAGAAATTGTTTCTGGCCGGCGAATGGACTCACGATTAGCGTGTGACTTTTCACTGTGGTAACCTACCGTGAAGGTAGATGCGTCGCCCTTTCGCCCTCGTCATTCTCTGTGCCGTTGCGCTGTTACTTGCGGGCTGTCAGGCACCCAGTGTGTCGCCCGACACAGAGTCGAGCAACGCTGAGTTGACGCCAAGCGAACCCGCGACCGACTACGGGAACAACGACTCCGCCCCGCCAGCGCCTGCGACGGACCAGTTGGGCTACGAGAACGGCTACTGGTACAACGAGTCGCTGTCGGTAACAACCGAGGACGGGCTGAACGAGACCGAGCGAGAAGCCGTCGTTGCCCGAACGATGGCCCGCGTCGAGCGAATTCGCGGTCTGGAATTTGAGGAGACAGTGCCGGTTTCTGTCGTCTCGCGATCCGAGTACCGCAATAACACGGGCGGCGGCGAGACCGGCGATTCGCTGCGTCGGTTTGACAACGTGAAGTTCGAGGCGCTGTTTTTCATCGGCGAGGACCGCGACTCTATCGCCGTCCAGAACAGCAACCGCGGGGAGAGCGTGCTGGGTTACTACAGCAGCCAGCGCGGTGAAATCGTCATCGTCAGCGACTCCGAGACGCCGACGATAAGCCGGGGGACGCTGGCCCACGAACTTGTCCACGCCCTACAGGACCAGCAGTTCGGCCTCGAAAGTGATGCGCGGACGCGGGATCAGGTGCAGGGTCGGAACGGCGTGGTCGAAGGTGATGCCGTCGCCGTCACCCAGACCTACACTGACCGCTGTGGTGCGGCATGGCGCTGTATCGACAGGCCCGCCCAGAGCGGCGGTGGCGGCGGTGACCGCCACTTTGGCATCAACTTCATGAAGTATTTCCCCTACAGCGACGGCCCTGGCCTGATCGGGAATCTCCGGGACCGCGGCGGCTGGGGCACGGTCAATGACGCCTACGACGACCATCCCGATGGGGCCACTGAGGTAACGTACCCCGAGCGCTACCCCGAGTGGGAACCCGAGTCAGTCTCGCTTGCGGACCGGTCCAGCGACGACTGGGAACGGGTTAGACCCTCGACCGACCGCGACCGACCCGACTACGCCGTTGTCGGGCCCTCCGCCATCGCCGGGTCGATGGCATACACCATCGCCGATGACTACAACGAGTCGAGCGTCGTCCAGACGGGGGACGTCATCAACTACGAGGACGGGTCACTGGACAGCGACGACCCGTACAACTACGACCTGCCCGCGACCGACGGCTGGCAGGGCGGCCGGATGCACGTCTACGCCAGCGGTGACGAGACAGCCTACGTCTGGAAAACGACCTGGGCCAGCGAGGCCGATGCCCGCGAGTTCGCCGACGCTTGGGCGGCGGTCATTGCCCACTGGGGCGGCACTCGAACCGCTGAAGGCCACTGGGTCATCGAAGAAGGCAGTCCCTACACCGACGCTGTTTCGGTCAGGGTCAACGGGGACACGGTCACTGTCGTGAACGCACCGACAGCCGACGAACTGAGAGAGGTCCACGATGCGTAAGGAACTACTCATCGCCCTGACGGTCGTTCTGGCGGGCTGTACGGTCCCGTCTTTCGGCGGCAGCGACCACCCTGCAACACCGACCGGTGACGATGCCATCGGCTACGAGAGCGGCTACTGGTACGACGATTCGGTGTCAGTGACGACCGGCGACGGCCTGAACGAGACGGAGCGAGAGGCTGTCGTCGCCCGGACGATGGCCCGCGTCGAGCAGGTCCGTGACTTGGAATTCAAAGAGCCAGTCCCGGTTTCGGTCATCTCCCGGGCAGAGTACCAGAACCGCTCGGGAGGCAACAACAGCGGCGGCAGCAGTCGGCCACAGGACCCCTGGAACGACCAGGTGTGGGAAGCGCTCCTGCTCATCGGCGAGGACTCCGGCAGCAGCGACGAAATCGACGACACGCTTTCGACGACAGTGCAGGGCTACTACTCGCCGAGTGAGGATGAAATCGTCATCGTCAGCCCGACGGAGACACCACAGATCGACCGGCGAACGCTCTCACACGAACTCGTTCACGCCCTGCAGGACCAGCACTTCGGGCTGAACGGCTCCGCGGAAACGCAGGACACGCAACTGTCACGGCAGGGCGTCACCGAGGGCGAGGCCAACTATGTTCGCATCCTCTACGAGCGACAGTGTGGTGACGGCTGGGGCTGTATCGCACTCCCGGACCAGACCAGCGACGGGGGAGGCAACGACGGCGGAGACGGCGACAGTCAGGAACCAAGCTACAACGAGGGGCTGTTCACCGTTCTCTACCAGCCGTACGTCACCGGGCCGCGGTTCGTCGACCAGGTGCGCTCTGACGGCGGCTGGGACGCCGTCGACGCCCTCCACGACGACTTCCCCGACAGCACCGAGCAGGTGCTCCACCCTGAGAAGTATCCCGACGAAGAGCCCGTGAACGTCAGCGTCGCGGACCGCTCATCCGACGAGTGGAGCCGCTTCGACCACGACCCGGTCGGCGACACGGTCGGGGAAACGTCGATCTACGCGATGATGTACCACAACGGCCAGACGGAGGGCGACCGCTACAGCTACGAGAGCGAGATCTCGGCGGGCTGGGGCGGTGATCTCGTCGTGCCCTACCGCAACGGCTCCGGCGGCTACGGGTACGTCTGGGAGACCCGCTGGGATACTGAGGAGGACGCCAGCGAGTTCGCACAGGCATATCGGGCGGCGCTGACCGAGGAACACGACGCCAGCCAGCCCCGGAGTAACGTCTACGTCGTCCCCGAGGAATCACAGTTCAACGACGCCTTCCGCGTCGTCCGGTCCGGCAAGACCGTCCGCATCGTCAACGGCCCGACAGTGAACAATCTCGACGAGATTCACCAGCCAGCAGGCTGAATGCGGCGCGTCAGCGGGCGAGCACCGGATAGCCGAGCGTGCGACAGTACGCGAAGCGGCCGAATCCGATGACAGTGACAGTAATGCGGGCCGCGACCAAAGCATAGCCGACCGCGGACGTCCGGCAGTAGTTCCGAGGACCGACTTTCTCGAAAGTAAGCCAGTCACTAAGGAAAATGTTATTTAAATATTATTATTGTCGCGGCTGAGAATAGATTGATGAATAGAAAATCAACGAGGACACGGAGTGGCGAACGAAGCGTCAGTGCTACTGTCGTGTCGGCTGTCGCGGATTACAAGGGAGTGAACGAGTTTGCGCTGGACCGGGCACTGTACAACGTCATTGATCCAGACGCTCTCGACAATCTATTCAAGCAGAGCAGGGGAGTTGTTCGGTTCGACTACTTGGATTGCATAGTCGCTGTCAATCAGGACGGGGTCGTGACCGTTTCCAGCGAAGGCGACTGCGGATAGACACACTCGGCGGCTATCTGTGGAACCGTAGAAAGCGGCTTCCATCCTCCGGAGACGGCGGCACCCTGAGAGCGGCGCCTCACGCCTACCAATCGGACCGCTTTTTCAGTCCCCCGGTCGTACGGACAGCTAATGACAGAGGAGTTCGACGTCGTCTCGCCAGAGGCGATTCGCGAGGGGCGGGCGACCGACGCCTACTTCGACCGGACGATGGAGGCGCTGGAACACGCAGGCAAGAACCCGGACGTGGTCGCCGAAGTGACGGCAAATCAGTTCGCGACGGGCCAGTGGAAGCTGCTGGCGGGGCTGAAAGACGCCGCCAAGTTGCTCGAAGGACGGAGCGTCGACGTTGACGCGCTCCCCGAAGGACAACTGTTCGACGGCGGCCCAGTGATGCGGATCGAGGGGGCGTACCGGGAGTTCTGCCGGCTGGAGACCGCGCTCCTTGGCTTTCTCTCACACTCGACCGGTATCGCAACGCGGGCACTGGAGGCCCGTCACGCCGCGCCCGAGTCGACGGTGCTCTCCTTTGGTTCGCGCCACGTCCACCCATCGATCAGTGCGATGGTCGAGCGGTCAGCGCTGTTGGGCGGTCTCGACGGCATCTCGAACGTCGCTGCGGGCGAGGTCATCGACCGGGACGCTGGTGGGACGATGCCCCACGCGCTCATGATCTGTTTCGGCCGCGGTAATCAGGAACAGGCGTGGCAGGCGTTCGACGCCGCCGTCCCCGAGGAGACGCCCCGCATCGCGCTGACGGACACCTACAGCGACGAGACCGACGAAGCGCTCCGCGCAGCGGAAGCCGTCGATGACCTCACAGGCGTTCGACTGGACACGACCGGCTCCCGCCGTGGGGACTTCCGCCACATCGTTCGAGAGGTACGCTGGACGCTGGACGCCTACGGCCACGAGGACGTGGACCTGTTCCTCTCGGGCGGTATCACCCCGACAACCCTGCGAGAGCTTCGGGATGTGGCCGACGGCTTCGGCGTCGGGGGGTACGTCGCCAACGCCGACCCGCTGGATTTCGCGCTGGATATTGTCGAACTGGACGGTGAACCGGCCGCCAAGCGGGGGAAACTCACTGGGACGAAGTCGGTGTACCGAACCGCCGACGGCGGCCATCACATCGGTCTGGCCGACCGCGACGGGCCGGCGGACGCCGAGTCGCTACTGGAACCACTGATTCGTGATGGGGAAATCGTCAGGGAGTTCGACCTCAACGGGGCCATCGACCGCGCGGCGGCGGACGCCGAACGAGTCGGCTACGAAGGCGTGACCGTGGCCGAGTAACGGGCGTTAAGTCTCCGGGCCGCGAACACGCGGTATGGTCGACCGCATCATGAAGGTCAACGCGTACACGACCTTCGACCTGCTCGACGGTGAGGTAGAAGGCCACGGCTTCGAGGAGGAGGCTCTGGCTGTCCTGAACGTGACCGCGCCGCGAAAGAACCCGGACCACGTCGAACTCCAACTGGAGATGGACAACACCGACCTCGACGCGGTGAAGCCACACGCGGACTCGGTGACGCTCTCGGCGGCACAGGCCCGCGAACTGGCTGCCGAGCTGGAGGAGTACGCGGAGAAGGTCGAGACCGCACAGTCTGAGTAATCTGTCCCGCTCAGCGTCATGTATCGCGACGGTTCGATAATTCTATGGTGTGAAGACACATACCACGAAATATGTCAACCGAGACGCCCGGTAATCCAGCCGCACGGGAACTGGGCTATTGCCCGTGCTGTGGCTACCAGACGCTCCCGGAGGGCCGACCCGGGTCATACGAGGTGTGTTCGGTGTGTCACTGGCTCGATGACCCGATCCAGTTCGGCGACGCGGAGTTCGTCAGCGATACGAACCACGTGTCACTGACGGAAGCACGCGAGAACTTCCGCGAGCACGGGGCGTGCTCCCCTGATGAGGCCGAGGATTGCGAGGAGCCGACAGGCCTTGACCGCGACCCGAACTGGCCCTACGAGGAGTGACGGCAGTTCAGGCTGCAAGCGCGATATCTAGATACAGCATAACGATGACGCCGGCCATCAGCCCGAGCGTCGCAACGCGCTCGTAGCCGCGCTGGTGCGTCTCGGGTATTATTTCGTCGGAAATCACGAACAGCATCGCGCCCGCCGCAAAGCCCATCGCATAGGGCAGGAGCGGTTCGATGGTCACGACGGCAACGGCGCCGAGCACCGCCAGCGGGATTTCCACGACGCCCGAGCGAATCCCAGAAAAGACGGCGTAGAGCCGACGGTCCAGACCCGCGTTGATTGCCGCAACGGAGACGGCCAGCCCTTCGGGAATGTTCTGAATGCCGATGGCAAGCATCAACGAGAGCGCGCTGCCGATCTGGAGCGGGTCGCCGGCGGCCGCGCCGAAGCCGACCCCAACGGCCAGCCCCTCAGGGATGTTGTGGAGCGTGATCGCGAGGATGAACAGGACGACGCCCGCCAGTTTCGACTCGTCAACCGAGAGGTCCTGACTGGGGTTGGCCGCATCCGACCGGCGGCTTCCGGTCAGGAGGTAGTGGGCATGCGGGACGAGGCCGTCCGCGCGGTCGAGGAACAGCGCCCCCAGTGCGACACCGACAAGCGTCGGAATCGGATTTCCGCCCGAGTACTCCTCGATGCCGGGGATGATGAGGCTCGTGAACGCGGCGGCCAGCATCACGCCGGCAGCGAACCCGAGCGCCGTGTCCAGCGCCCGCTCCGAGGGGTCACGCCAGACCAGCACGAGCGACGCACCAAAGAGGTTCATCGTCGCGATGATGACCCCGCCAACGAGGCCGTTTATGAGCGGGTCGGTGCCGACGAGGTCGACAAACAGTTCGACGAACCCGGTTTGCATTGTCGAGTAGTGTACGTCGGCCCCTCTTGGGTGTACCGGCAGTCAGGAACGGTCGTCTCTGTTTCAGTGGCAATCCCCGCAACGAATACGGACAGCCGACCGACAAGCGTGCGACGCCGGAAAGTCCTGGTTCGCTTAGGTCGTCCAGCCGGCTTCAGGTAGGGCCTTCTGGCTGGTAGGGACCGTATTCGAGCGATTAAACGCTGTATTAGAACGGTTCCGGCGAGTCGACGAGCCGTCGCATCTCCATCGCGCTGGAGAAGTCGTCCCGAGAGACCACACGGGTTCCCTCAGGCCCGTCGACGAAGGCGGCGGAAGCCCGGGCAGTGTCGAGTTCGACGAGCGCATCGAAAGCAGCCATCGCTGCAGGGAATCGCGGCAGATCCGCCTCCATCAGGTCGGCAACGGTGTCCGCTTCGCGTTCGGTCTTGGAGAGTTCCCTGAAATCGTCGACGGTGACGACGCCGACTACGTCACCACCGCGTGTGACTGCGAACTCCGTCCGGCGGTCGGCGAACATCCGGTCGACAAGGTCCTCAACGCTGGCGTTGGCCTCGATAGTCGCATCGAGTGGGCTGGCCACGTCATCGACACTTAGCCCGTCAAGCAGCGCTGCCAGCGCGACGGTACGGGATTCACTCGACGCAGCCCCGTAGACAAACAGCGCGAGTAGCAGCAACAACGGGCTGAACGAGAGGACGCCGACGACAGCGAACAGCACAGCGAACCCGGTCCCGATTCGAGCGGCGATGCGGGTCGCCGTCGCGTAGGGCCGCGTTCGCGCGAGCAGCGCCCGGAGCACGCGGCCCCCGTCCATAGGGAACGCCGGCAGCATATTGAACACGGCGAGAAAGATATTCGTGACGGCCAGCCAGCCGATAACGAACAGCGTCACCTGCGCGCTCGCTGGCAGGGCAAACAGTGCGGCGTAGCAGGCGAGCCCGGTTAGAATACTCACAGCAGGGCCGGCCAGCGCGATGACGAGCTCCCGGTTCCACTCTTTTGGCATGGCTTCGAGGCTGGCGAGGCCGCCGAGAATCCAGAGCGTGATTGCCTCCACTCGGAGTCCATAGCGCATCGCCGCCCAGGCGTGGCCCAGTTCGTGGAGGGCGATGCTTGCGAACAGGCCAACGGCCGCGGCGGTCCCGATAAGCCACGGCGTCTGGCCCGCGGTCAGCACTGTAAGGTCAAGCGTCACGCCGGAAAGGACGCTCACGATACCAGCGTACACCGATATCTGAGCCCCGCTGCCGATAATCCAGGCCAGCACCGGCAGGAAAATCAACAGCGAGACGTTGACCCGTATCGGAATCCCCCAGATCGTCGTGATGTGGAAGTTTCGCACGTGACGCCCAACGAACAGTGGCCGGGTATAGCTTCTGCCCGGGGACGACGCCGACGAGTAGCGGCCTTATTCAGGGTGTAGCATGTACGGATATCTAATGACAGTTCGACACGACGGGCTGACCGTCGACTGGCTGGGGTACGCGACGCTCCGGTTCGCCGGCGACGACACGGTGGTGTACGTCGACCCGGGCCGGTACGGCGTGCTCACCGGCGAGTGGGAGCCCCACACGGACGGTATCGGCCATCCGCCAAGCAGCGACTATCGGCCGGAAGACGGCGACATTGTCTGTGTGACCCACGTCCACCACTACGACCCGGACGGTATCGAGCGCGTCGCGAGCGAGGACGCGACCATCGTCGCCTACGAGGGTATCGACGAACGCGTCGGCGACCGGGACCTTCCACCGCTGTCCTCGCTGCCCTACGACGTTGTCGAGGTCGGGATGAAATCACAGACCACGGTCGAGGACGTGCCGATCTGGTCGACACCGGCGTACAACGAGCCAGACGGCCGGCATACACTACCCGATGGTACACCGTACCACCCCAAAGGTTTCGGCTGTGGCTTCATGATTGCCGTCGAGGGCACCAGAGCGTTCTATCCCGGCGATTCGGACGTCCTTCCGGGCCATCGGACCCTTGAGGTATCGCTACTGTGTCCGCCAATCGGCCCGCGGGCGACGATGGACCGCCACGAGGCCGCCTCGCTGGCCGCGACCATCGACCCGGACCTCGTGATGCCAGTCCACTACAACACCTTCTCTAATCTTGAAGCCGACTCCCGGGAGTTCGCCGCTGACGTGGCCGAAGCCGGCGTCCCGGTTGTGCTAGACGAGCAGTGACCGAGCGCCCACCAGTCTCGGATATCACCGGCGCTCGGTCCATTCGCTCCGGTCCCGGTGGGCGTCAGCTATCCCACCGATTTCGTCAGTCTCCAGCACGCCGCGCTCGGTGACGACCGTCACTGCCGACGCCGGCGTTATGTCGAAGGTGGGATTCGACACAGCGATGTCGGCGGCGCCGGCGTACACCTCCTGAGCGTCACGTTCCTCCCTGTCCCACGCAGCGCGTGGTGCAATCTTGTCCGTCGCACACACCGCGTAGCAGTCCACGTCCGCGGCGGCCGCCGACAGTGCTGCCGAACGGGTCCCGACTTTGTTGACCACGCAACCGTCCGGCAGGACGCGGTCGGCCCCGACGACGAGCGTGTCGGCGCTCCACGCGTCCAGTTCGTGGCCAAAGGCCGCGTCGGTGGTCAGCGTCACCGCGGTGCTCTCAGCAAGCGTTTCGGCGACGCCGACGCCTTCACCGCCGGGCCGTGACTCGGCGACGAGCACAGCCTCGGGAGCAGCGGCGGCGGCCACTGCACGGACTGTCCCGGACCGAGACAGCGTTGCGATACGGTCGCCGACATGTTCGGCGGCGACGGCCGCGGCAACCCGGTCTGCGGTCACCGCGTGGTTCAGCGCCTCGGCCGCGGCCCGCTCAACAGCCGCCGGCGATTCGTCAGTGACGGCAGCCATCGCCCGGTCGAGGCGGTTCGCGATGACGACCATCGATGGGCGGCCCTCCCGGATTTCAGCGGCGAGGGCGGCAAGCGCCTCCCAGTCGTCGCCGTCCCGCTCGGCCGTCTCCAGGTCGTCGCTCCGTCCGGCGTCAGCCAAGGCAGCCTCGTCGCGCAGCACCTCCAACGCCCGGAGCGACAGCCACGCCGAGCCGTGGGTCCGGTCCTCGCGAACGGCCGCCACTCGCGGGCGAATGCGGTCCCAGGAGGTCCACAGTCGCGGGACCGTCTCACGAGTCAATATTTCCGGCGGGTGGACCCACGCGGTCTCGGTCGACTCCTCGTTCGTCTCGGCCGTGCGGGCCTCGCAGTCGAACAAAAACGGGTGGACCTGCCAGCGAACCCCATGGTCGGTGTCAGCGACCTGAAACGAGTCGCCCTGCCGGACGAGCGTCACCGCGTCGGCCAGCCCGGTTTCCTCGTCAACTTCGGCCCGCGCGGCCGTTTCCGGGTCCCGGTCCCGGCCGGCGTCGTCGGCGACGTGTCCCGCGACCCCGCTCCACTGGCCCCGATACGAGCCGACCGCATCGCTCCGGCGCAACAGCAACACTTCGCCCTCGCTACGCAGGAAGCACGTCACGACGGGGCGTGTCTCCATACGAGACGGAACGACCGGCCGGGGCAAGAAAGTCCGGGCCAGTGGGGCCGCAGTCGAGGCGGGGACGTTGAAGGAACTACATCGCGTCGAGTAAGCGGTCGATGTCGTCGGCCGTATTGAACGCGTGGACGGACGCCCGGAGCGCATCAGGGTTAGGGAGTGACCTGATGATGATACCTTCAGCCGCGAGTCGCTCAACGGTCGCCTCGGGGTCGTCGGCGGTGAACGTCACAAGTCCCGACTCGTAGTCGCGGGGGCTCAGCAGTCGGTCGCCGAGGCCGTCCTTGAGCCGGTCGGTCAGCCGCTCGACACGGGGCTGAATTGTATCGAATCCGATGGCTTCGACCGTCTCAATGGCGTTCGCGAGCGCGACGTAGGGGACCGGTGAGGTGGTTCCGACCTCGAAGCGGCGCGCGCCCTCGTGATACTTGTATCCGTCCGCACCGGGGTTTTCGACGCTCCGGTAACCAATACGAGTCTGGCGCAGTCGGTCGTACGCGTCCGGGTCGACATAGAGGAACCCGCCACCCCAGACGCCCAGTAGCCACTTGTGGCCCGCCGCGGCCACGAAGTCCGCGCCCCATTCGGTCACGTCGACGGGGTGTTGCCCAACAGACTGGACAGCATCGACGAGCACCTGTGCGCCGGCGTCGTGGGCTACCGCAACGACATCCGCAACCGGGAGTCTGGTCCCGTGGGTCCAGGAGATCGAACTCAGCGCCACCAGTCTGGCGTCGGCCACAGCGTCTTTTACCTCCGCCATGTCGAGCCGACCGCCGTCTGTTTCCAGCACCCGGACCTCGATATCGTGGGTGTCGGCCAGCCGGTCCCAGGGGAGTGTGCCAGCCGGGTGTTCGAGGTCAGTCCGGACCACCACATCACCGGGCTGCCAGTCGATGGCCCCGGCGACCATGTTGACCCCGTCTGCGGTACTGCGAGTCAAGGCGACGTTGGTGGCGTCAGTCCCGATATGGCTGGCGACGACCTCGCGAGCCGCCGCGATAGCGTCCCACGCAACCGTGTAGGGCCCTTCATCGGCGGGTGCGTCGAAGGCGTGGCGTTCGAGAAACGCCGTCGCAGCGTCGACCACGGGGCGCGGCGTCGGCCCGCTTGCCCCCGTGTTGAAGTACGTACACCGTTCGAGTGCCGGAATCGACGCTCGGAGCTCGACTGGGTCCATGTCCGTTCCGATGGTCCCCGACGCCTTCAGCCCTGTGTGACCCAGCAGGCGGATTCGACGGCGGATTCCCGAGACGACAGCACGGTTCTATTTCTATGGCCGATTATTGGACTGAATTGCCTATCTTGTTGTGTTTCACAACCTTTCTCGGTTGTTTGAATATCTACGAGCCATTGCAGATGCTCAATGTAGTCAGATAGAGCCAGAGTGGCGACTCAGTCCTGCTGACACTCGCAGCCGCCCTGCTCGAAGAACTCCGCAACGGCGTACTGGCTACCGCACGACTGGCACAGCACCTGTGCGTCCAGAAATACCTCGAAGTCCGCAATGTCGATGCGACCCGTGTCGCGTAGTTTCTCGATGCGCTGGTCGGTGACCGATAGCGTTCGGGTCAGGAGTCGCTGAATGCTTTCCAGATCCTTTTCGATCTTCTCGTCGTCGGACAACCCCTGATACTCCGCGCCGCGCCATTCTTTCAGATACGACCGGATGGCCTGATAGGTGATAAAATCGGTTTCGAGACTGTCGACGTCGACGCCGTTGCGTTCGAGTCGGTTAACCGTGTCAGTCCGAACGCCTGTGCTGATGTCGTCACCGGTGAGATTCTCGTAAGTCGATTCCACGTCGCTTTCAAGCGCGCTCAGGCCCGCATCGACCAGTTCGCGTTCGAGGAGGCGCTTGTTGAAAAACTCGGCAAGGTCACGAAGACTCATACGCTCTTCACCGTCACCCGTCCAGCGCGCCTCCATCTCCGCACCGAGTCCATCAAGTTCGTACTCGTCGATGAGTCGAGCGACTTTGCTCGACGGCCGGCCGTCTGTCGTATTCGCCATCTGTTGTTCCCACGTACGGTAACCGGAACTAAAAGACTACGGGGTTAGATCGAGGTGATGCGGTTGAAGTCGTCGTCAAGCGCCTGCGCGTCCTCCGGCAGGAGGGCGACGACAAGATGCTCGGCGTAGTCGGCGAAGTACTCGACGAGTTCGGCGATCCGCGCTGAGTCGATGGCTTCCAGTGAGTCAAGCAGCATGAACGGAACGCTCTCGTGGAGGTCGTGCACCAGATAGCCCGCGAGGGCGAAAATGAGGCCGGTCACCTCGCGCTCGCTCTCGCTGAGATGCTCGATGGTGTCCTCGTAAGCCGCGCCGTTCTCGGTGGTCCGGACGATGTGGAGTTCAAACACCGTTCGGTCGACCTTCTGGCGCCCCTCACGGACGGTCTGCTCAACGCGTTCGATCCAGATGCGCTCGAGGTTCTCGTACTCAAGGATCCCGAGGATAGCGTCCATGTGCTCGTTGAACTCGTCGACAGCGTTGGCCTCGATCTGGTCTATTTTCGTCCGCTTGTCGGTGAGTTCCTCGACAAGAGCGTCGCGTTCGTCGCGGAGGTCGTCGGCCCGGTTGACCAGTTCCTCAATCTCCTCGATTTCGGCCGACACGTCGTCAAGGTCGGACTCCAGGCTGTCGATCTCAAACTCGAGCTGGTTTGCCTCCCGGTGCAGCGAGAGAATTTCGTCGAAGTCCTCGGATTCGAGATTGTCGACCTCGTCTTCCAGCGACTCGACATCCTCCGTCAGTTCCTCGCGTCGGTCCTTCAGCGAAGTGATCTGCTCGTCACGGCGTTCGATCTCCGTTTCCGTCTCCTGGATCTTCCGCTCGACGTCCTCGCGACGGCGCTGCTTCTTTTCGGCCTCGCGCTGGTCGGTCTTGAGGTCGTCGAGTTCCGACTTGATGTCGTTGAGGTCCTCGACCTTCTGCCGGCGGAGGTCCTGCAGGCGGTCGACGGTGTCTTCGATCTGCTCGCGGTCAACCGTCGAGCCACACGTCCAGCACACGACGGATTCCTCGTCTTCGCCTTCGAGAAGTTGTTCTGTCACCGCGCCGTCGGAGCCCTCGGGCGCGTCTTCGAGCGACTGGATGACATCGTAGTCTTCCTCTTCGAGCCGTTCCTCGTTGTACTGGATGAGGCTCTGGAGGTCGGATATCTCGCTGTTCAGCCGCTGGCGCTGGTCGCGCAGGCTTGCGATCTCGTCTTCGAGGTGCTGCTGGTCGCCCATCGGCGTCTCCGGCAGGTCATCCAGTTCGTCTTCGAGGTCGGACCGTTCGCGTTTCAGCGATGAGATACTCTCTTCCTGTGCCTCGATATCACGCCGGACAGATTCGAGATCCGACCGCGTCGAGCGGAGTTCGTCAAGCTTCTCTTCGAGGACATCCTGTTCCTGACGGCTCTCCTCGATATCTCGACTGCTGTTGTCGATCTCTTCTTCCCGCTCGGCCAGTTCCTCGCGTTTCTCTTCGATCTGCTCGCGGAGTTCGGTCCGGCGCTGTTCGAGATCCGGAAGGTCGCGCTGACGGGATTCAACCGTGGCGAGTTCGTCGTTGATATCGCCTTTCTCCGCTTCCAGTTGTTCGACTTCCGAACGGATCGCGTCGATATCGACCGGCCGCATGATGATCTCGCGGAGGTCGTCGCCGCGCGCCACGGACCGGCGTGCCTCGTTGGTTTCGAGGAGGAACGCGAACAGGTCGGCGACCGCAGGGTCGTCAAGATATCCGTCGCCGTCGAACTGAACAGCGTCTCCCGCTCGCGTGAGCGTCCGTTCGTACACCTCATCCCCGTAAGTAAGGGCAACGCTTCCCTCGTCTGCGTCGCCTTTCAGCGTGGCCTGTGTACTCCCCATCGCCGCCATAATAGACTGCAGAAACGACGTCCGGTTTGTGGCGTTTTTCCCCGTCAGCACCGTCACACCCGGTGGAATATCGACGGAGGTTTCGTCGATCCCACCGATGTTGGTTACATCGAAATGGGCGATACTAGAGCCTTGCTTTGATTCTGGCATTGTTCTGCCGTAGTCGGAGAGGATATAAAAATAGTTTCATTGCTGGAAACCAAGTTACAGATTGATGTCCCTACTGCGGGCCAATACGTCAGAAGTGGTATTACACAGCAGACAGCGACCAGACCGACAATCGGTTCTGGAATAACACCTGTACCAATATTATTCCGAGCTAGAGCCATTGGCGAAGACAGATAGGCTGTTTCTCCAGTCTTGCTGTTTTGTTGTGTATAGTAATATTTCCCGCTTGTAACTGCTTCCAATATGCCAATCTATAAGTCGGCGTGATTGGAAGCTGGTCGTATGACCCGTTACGAAACGCTGCTTGAGGTCGAACTTGACGAGTGGGACAGTGGGTATGGTGTCTTGCAGATCGTCGACCCGGATGACAGCGACACCGCCGAGTTACGGTTCTGCTACTTCAACGAAAACGGCAAGTTCACCAACCGACCGTTGACACTACGCCCCGACGAAGAGACGCTCGACCGGACCACGCGGATGGTAGAGAACCTCGGCTACGTCGCCCGGACGTTCGACCCGGCAGAGATCCGTGAACTCGTTGAAACACTCGGCGAAGATCGGGTTATCGAACTCGCACAACTCGTCGACACCCTTGGCGAAGCGCGGCTGGCGGAGATACTCGGGGAGTAACGATGGCAGACACCCACCCGCTGGTAACGGTCGAAACTATCGTCCTCGTGGGTCTGGGGGGCTTTGCTGGCTCGAACCTCCGGTACTTCGTCGGCCTCTTTTTCCCGGGCTTACAGGGGACGCTGCTGGTCAACGTCTGCGGCAGTTTCGCGCTCGGCGTCCTGGTGTACGAGGGGCTTCAGGTCGGTGCGCTGGCCAGCGAAACGAAGCTAGCCGCGTCAACTGGGTTCATTTCGTCGTTTACCACCTACAGCACGTTCGCGGTAGAGACGGTTCTGACACCCGAGTGGGCGGTCGCGAACGTCGTCGGAAGCTACGCTCTAGGTTTTGCCGGCGTCCTTGTCGGCCGTGAAGTCGTCCGGCTGTTCGCCGGAGGTGGTCAGTAATGGTCGCTCTCGAATCGGCACATCTGGTCGGGGCCGGTGGGGCGCTCGGCGCACTCTGTCGTCACTATCTGGCGGGTGCAATCCAGCGAGAGACGTTTCCGCTCGGGACACTCACGGTGAACGCCTTCGGGAGCTTCGCTCTGGGACTGTTGACCTTCGCTGGTGTGACCGGTGACGCGGCACTGCTTGTCGGTGTCGGTGCGTGCGGTTCGTTCACGACGTTTTCCTCGTTTTCGGTCGAGACGGTCCGACTGTGGGAGAACGGCTACGTGGCCCTCGCCGCGCTCAACGCTGTCGGGAACCTCACCTGTGCGCTGGTCGGAATCGGGCTTGCCTGGGGCATCGTGCGGATCGTCTAATTCCCGCCGCGCCATCGGGTTTCACAATCTCTTGAAGGGGCTTCGTGCGCGCTGTCTGCTGCGAAGTCGCTTGCCCGCGGTGTCTTACCGCCATGGGGTGTCCGCCGTTCGCGGACGGTCACGTGATGGACGGATTCGGTGCCATCGTCGACGACGAGCGCGTCACCGGTTGTTTCTGGTAATCGAGCCGCGAAATCGCCGTCGAGATACGTTGGCTGGGCCGCCTGTAGGGCGCTGATGTCCGCCATGCTCGTCAGTCGGTGGGCGACGAGCAGGTCAGTCTGGGAGACGGTCGTCGCTGGCACCGCGCTGGGTCGCTGTGTCGCCAGCACACAACTTACCCCGGGCTGGCGGCCCCGAGTGACAAGTCGCCGGAGCGGACGCCGGGCGACGCCGTCAGTGAACACGTGGGCCTCGTCGACCAGCAGCCACGGCAGTCGGCTTGTCTGTTCAGCTATCCGAGCATCGTACAGCGCAGTCGCGACAGCGGCGAGGACCGCGCCGGCTGGTCGGGAAGCGAGTCCCGACATATCGAGCACAGTCAGGCTATCGCTGCACAGCGTTTGCATCTCGATACCCGTAGCATCGAAGATGTCCCATGACGCGGCGAGCGCGAGATAGTTCGCCGCCGCGCGGACGGTGCTCGCCGCTGCATCCGCATCGGCTATCCACGAGCGCATCCCGTCGAGGGTCGCACACTCGCTCGCCGCCCGCCACACAAGCGCTCCCGCGCCCTGTTCCGGGTCGAGGCCGAGCACCGTACACCACTGGCGCGGGTCGAGTGCGTCCGCACGAACGCTTGGATGAACGACCATCGCAGACACGTCTGCAGTTTCAAGCGGCGTGAACGCCCCCATCGGGTCGACAGCGACTGGGGCGACCCCTGCAGCAGCAATCAGTCCCTCGGCGAGGACGCCAAGCGTGTACGTCTTCCCTGACCCGCGTTTGCCGACGACGAGGCCGACGTGTGGCCGGTCAACATCGATATCGACCGCAGCGCCGCGGCTCCCGTCGCGGGCCCGATAGTGACCCAGCCGCGTCGTTGGCCCCGTTGCTGCCTCGCGTCCGATAACGACCATGCCGGCGGTTGGCCCGTTCCAGCACTTGAACGTTCGTCCGAGGGTTCAAATACGAGTTCGGAGCCACGCCTGTCCATGTCAGATTCGCTGTGGCGCGACGAACGTGCCATCGAGGGGCTACCGATTCGTCTCGTTATCGCGCTGGTGGTCGGTGTCGCCTGCCTCTCCGTGATGATGAGCACCATCTCCGGAATCGAGACGCTGCAGGTAACCGAGGTCGATGTGGAACCCCACCCGGAGGTGACGAATCCGGGGACGCAGGACGTAGTTGTCACCGTCGTCGACTCAAAAGGGTCGCCCGTGTCCGGTGCAACAGTGGTCGCCAAAAGTGGGACAGCAACGCTCTCGTCGGTCACGACCGGTGAGACCGGTAGTGCGGGGAACGTGACCCTCTCACTGTCGCCGTCGCTTGGGCCGAACCAACAGGACGGCACCGTCACTTTCGAAGTGAAACCACCGGCAGGGAGTAACTACGAAGACGCTCGCTCGAACACCGACCTGCTCGTCGTCGAGTCGCCCTAGCCGTCCCAGTCAATCCATTCCTGCTCCCAGCCGGCGCGGGACTGGGCGGCCCGGCGGGCACGCTCGCGGTCTTCACGGTGAGTCCGGTTGCGCTCGACGGTATCAGCCTGTTCGCCCTCGACGAGCATCGGCTGGAACGCGACAGTGCCGTGTCGCTTGACCGAGCCGTCGGCCTCCACGACGGCCAGTGACTGCTCGCCGGTGCCAAGCGGCATCACGAGGCGGCCGTCGTCGGTTAGTTGCTGGAGGAGCGCTCGGGGTGGGTCGATTGCGGCGGCTTCCAAGAGAATGCGGTCGTACGGTGCGTACTCCGGGAGTCCGTCAGCCCCGTCACGACGGTCCACGAGGACGGCGTCATAGCCTGCTTCTGCCAGATTCTGGCGCGCTTCGATGACGAGGCGGCGCGTGATATCTATCGCATGAACGTTCGCTGCGCCGACCTGTTCTGCCAGCACGGCGGCCGTGTAGCCGACGCCGGCACCGACCACGAGCACATCGTCGTCTTCCTCGGGTGACAGGGTTTCGAGCACCCGGCCGGCGGTGCTGGGCGAAAGAACGCGCGTGCCGAGGCGTTCAAACGGGCGGTCGGAGTAAGCCTGTTGCTCGCCGACGAACGCCTCTCTGGGGACGGCACGCATCGCTGTCGACAGCCACGCGCTCCGGACGACACCCTTACTCTCGTGTTGGAGGCTGTCGACCATGTCGTCCCGCAGTACCGCCGGATCCATATTAGTGTATTCGGCCGGAGCTATATCAATGGCGCGACAACGGCCGTGTCTGTCGAAAACCCTACTGCAACGGGACGAACCGGACGCTGCCGTGATCCTCTTTTTCGAGCGTGCCGCCAGCCTGTTTCTTCGCTCGGATGAGTCGCTGTTGGCCGTCGCCGATCGGAGCCAGCAGGACGCCACCATCGTGGGTCTGCTCGACGAGCGGGGCGGGGAAATCCGGCGCAGCACAGGTCAGATACGTCCGGTCGTAGGGCGCGTGTTCTGGCCACCCCTGCTTGCCGTCACCGGCTCGAACAGAAACGCTGCCGTAGCCGGTCGCTGCTAGTGTCTCGCGTGCCTCGTCTGCCAGCGTCGCGTGGTACTCCACGCTGAAGACGTTCTCTGGGCCGACCAGTTCAGCAGTCACCGCGGCGTGGTAGCCACAGCCCGTGCCGATCTCCAGTACCTGATCTCCGGGAGACAGGTCGAGTAACTCGGACATAATTGCGACCATGTGCGGCGCAGAAATCGTCTGGCCCGACCCGATCGGGAGCGGACGGTCGGCGTAGGCATCGTGTCGCTTGTCGTCCGGAACGAACTGATGGCGTGGAACCGACGCTATCGCCGCGAGAACATCCTCGTCGGCGACCCGTTCTCGCAGACGGTCGGACAGCCGCGACCGCTGCCGGTCCCAGTCGGCCATCCTACCAGGCCGACCACGCCGTGGTCGACTCGTCCCTGACGTACAGTCGGTTGATATCCTTCGCAATACCCATGTCGCCGTCGTGGTCCATGTTCTCGTGGTCGTAGCCGTGGGCGTCGTCGCGGACGTGAATCCCCTCGACGGTGAACTCCTCCTCGCCGAACTCCTCGGTTTGGCCGACGACGAACTCGTAGTCGCCGGGGACGTGGAGTTTGAAGCTCTCAGTCTCGTCGTGAGTCCCGTCTTTCGGGTGCATCGTAACGTTGACCGAGACGTTTCCGACGGCCCGCGACCAGATGGTCTCGACGTCCTCGGCAGCCGCCTCGTCCTCGCGGCCGTCCGCGGTCTCAAGGCTGGTAATGCGCGCAGTCACAACCGCTTCTTCGGTCTCCAGCAGGAATTCCTCGCCGACGGACAGTTCTTCTTCGGCCGGTACGTCAACCTCGGCGGTGAAGGAGTCCCCGTCCTGTGAGACGACGACACTACGCTGCAGTGTCTCTTCTTCCGGGAGCTGTTCCTTGTGAACGTGGTCACAGTCCGTGCAGCGAACCGTCACGTGGCCGCCCGGCTTCAGCACCTCGTGAACCGTTTCCAGGTCCGGCGAACAGGCCGGACACGGGAGGGCGATGCGGTCGCCCGGTGTAGCGTCTGTCATATACAGCCGTTGACTGTGCTCCCCTAAATGGTCGTCGCCACGGCGCTGCTCGTGGTTCTCACTCGCACAGTCACGCTGTCCTTCTTGTGCCGCCGGACCAAACGCCGAGTATGGCACGCCAACAGAGCCGTGCCGACATCGCAAGCGGTGTCATCATCGGCCTGACAACCATAGCTGGTCTCACAGTCTGGTCGCGCCTCCCCGCTGAAATCGCAATTCACTTCTCCGCGTCGGGCACGCCCGATACCTACGTTTCGAAGCCGGTCGGTGCCGTTCTCATGGCAGTTCTGATGCTTGCAACCCTCCTCGTCCTAAAGGGTGCGTTCCGCTACGACCCGCCAGACGCGCCGCAGGTGGCGGCCACTATCACCGTCGCAACGATGGCGTTCATGGGTGCGGTACACGGGCTTGTGCTTGCGTGGAACCTCGGCTACCCAGTGCCGTTCGACCTCGTCCTCATCGGGTCGCTCGTCTGGGCGGTTGTCATGGTCGCGTACGCGTTGAAGGCGGAATACGCAGACTGATAGCGGCGGTCGGCTGTCAGTCAGCGTCCGCTACTCACGGGTCTTTGCGTTACTTTGGAGTCCGTTCTCGTCGCGTAGCACGATACAACGCGAGGAAGTTCCACTTCCTCGCCTGCCTCGCGGTTCATTTCATTCACCGCTCGGCTCCGGGAGGTCTACGACCTCCCCACGTTCGCGGCGTTACCGCTCACTCCACCCGAGGAAGTTTCACTTCCTCTCCATCCGCATACACTGTCGGTTCCGTCAAAATCCCGTCGAGATGAATCGGCGCGTGCACGTCGCCGCCCATCGCGTGGTCGTCGCCGATAGCGATGTGGACCGTGCCACCGGCCTTTTCATCTAGAAGGACGGAACCGACGAGTTCGGTCACGGCGACGTTTGTGCCGATACCGAGCTCGGCGAGATTGTAGGCGTCTCGGCCAACCTCGTCAGCGGCGTCCTCGACCTGTGCGCGAATATCGGGGTCGTCGATGTCCGTGACGTACCCGTCCTCAACCTCGAAGGTGAGTTGCTTCCCGTCGAGTTTGCCGTGGGGGCGCATCGTCCCATCGACGACGAACGTTCCGTCGGCCGTTTCAGGGGCGAGGAACACCTCGCCGGCAGGGAGATTCGACATCTCGCCGGCCTCGTGGACAATGCCGGTGTCCATATGCCACTCACGGGAACCGATACCAAACGTGATGTCGGTCCCCTGGGGGGACGTGACCCGGATCTCCTCGGCGTCGTCGACCTGTGCCAGCACGTCCTCGCAGTGCTGTTCAATGAGGTGGTAGTCGGCGTCTAACCCCATGAGGAACACGCCCTCGCTGATGCCGGGCAGGGTCGCAACGCGAGCGCCGGCCTCGTTGGCGTCGGTCCGGGCCTCGGTGTGGCTCAGGCTCTTGGTCGTCGGCGCGAGCACGACATCGGCGGTTTCCATCGCGCCGGCGACCGGCGCAGGCGGTTCCGAACCGTGTTGCTCGCCCGGCGGGTAGCGCACAAAAACAGAGTCGTCGGTAATCTCTGCGGCGACGCGATACAGCGCCTCGCCGATCGCCTTCCGCTGGTCATCAGTGATGACGGCACATGACTCGTCGGACTGGAGGTTCAGGCACTGTTTGACGGCGGTTTCTGCGGGCGCGCGTAGCGACGAGTTGTCCATACAACTGATTGCGTACTCCGGCTGAATAACTCTTGATAGACTGCCGGCGTATGCCGGCGAAACACGCACCATCTCAGTGTTTTCTGGTAATTCGTGCTAAAAGATCACAATATCCAGAGGTACAACTATCTGAGTTAATTTCTCCATAAATTAATCACAAAGAATATACTCTCCCCGAAGAGATGGACGTGTATGCTCCACGTGGGCATCAACGGCTTCGGCACCATCGGGAAACGCGTCGCTGACGCGGTGCGTGTCCAGCCAGATATGACAGTTGCGGGCGTCGCAAAGCGCTCGCCGAACTTCGAGGCAACTATCGCGGACGACCGCGGCTATGATCTCTACGCCGCGGACGGCCGCGAACCGTTCGATGAAGCCGATCTCGGTACGGCCGGTACGGTCCATGACCTTATCGAGACGAGCGACGTGGTCGTCGACACCACGCCAAGTGGCGTCGGCGCGGCCAACGCGTCGCTATACGCCGAACATGACACGCCGGCCATCTTCCAGGGTGGAGAGGACGCCGATGTGGCAGACGTGAGCTTCAACGCTCGCGCCAACTACGAGAAGGCAGTCGGGGCTGATACGGCCCGCGTCGTGTCATGCAATACAACGGGCCTTTCACGCCTGCTCGCACCGCTTAGGGAATCATACGGCGTTGAAAAATCGCGTGTGACACTGGTACGGCGCGGTGCCGACCCGGGCCAGACCGGTCGTGGCCCGATCAACGACACACTCCCCGACCCCGTCGAAATCCCCTCCCACCACGGTCCCGACGTCCAGACAATTTTTCCCGACCTTGACATCGATACGATGGGCATGAAGGTCCCGACGACGCAGATGCACACCCACAGCGTCAACGTCACGCTGGAAAGCGAACCCACCACAGAGGAGGTCACGGCGCTGCTCGCCGACGAATCGCGGCTGTTCCTCATCCCGGAGACGCTCGGTATCGACGGCGCAGGGAAACTCAAAGAGTACACCCGTGACGCCGGTCGCCCGCGTGGTGACGTGTGGGAGAACTGTATCTGGGCCGAATCCATCACAGTTGAGGGGCGGGACCTCTATCTGTTCCAGGCGATTCACCAGGAAGCCGATGTCGTGCCGGAGAACATCGACGCCGTTCGCGCGCTCTCAGAGCGGACCGCAAGCGCTGAAAAGAGCATCCGCCGGACCGACGAAGCCCTCGGTGTCGGGCGCGGCCTCGTCGAACACGACGGGAGCCCGCAACGCGTCGACAGTCACGCCGACGACTGATTCTCACCCCAGTTCGTGGAATTTGACCTCGCCAGTCTCCGTCGAGAGCGTCGCGACCGAAAACGGCTCGGGCGCCGGCGGAATCGAAATGCCGCCGGGGTTGATTCGGACCGTACCCCCACGCTCCTCGGAACCGCGTTCGTGCGTGTGCCCGTGGAAAACGTAGTCGTAGCTTCCGCACTCGACCAGCGCGTCGACGATTTCCCCGCTGGTTCCGTGATAGACTGCGATTGTGTGCCCGTCGATTGTCAGCTCACCCATCTCGCCGAAGTACGTGCCAAACTCCTTGACAGTGGACTGGACCGCCCACTCGCCGTCGTTGTTGCCGCGCACAGCGTAAAACGACCAGTCGCCGTCGAACGGTGTCACGGAGAACGGCGCAACGAAGTCGCCGCAGTGGACGACGGTCTCACAGCCCGTGTCAGCGAACGTCTCAACTGCGGCTTCGACCTCCGACGCGTTGTCGTGCGTATCCGAGACGATGCCGATTTGCATACCAGCGAGGTTCAGCCGGCAGCGACTTGAACGTATGTCCCTCGGCGCTGGTGCGGACGCAAGTCGTCACGCAGGCGCGATGTTTTTGTTTAGTCACCGCCTACGGCAGCCGATGGCACGGGGACTCATCGGGACAATCGAGCTGATGGTTGCGGTCGTACTCGCTGCGCGGGTCACCCTCCTCGGCGTCGACAACCTCGCTCGCGGCCAAACAGCGATCGGTGCGGTCTTTCTCGGGTTAGCCGCCGCCTTACTGGTTATCGAGTGGGTCGCTCCCTCCCCGACAGATATCCCCGGCGCAATCGCTGGGCGGGCGCGCAGTGCGCTCCCCGGCGGAAACCCACCGGACAGTGGCGACGACGACTAACTCTCGTCGCGCCAGCGGTCCGGATCGTCGGCGGCGAGATACTCCCTGAGCAGCGGCGGGAAGTTCCGGCCCTTGAGATACCGCAGTCCGAAGTCCTCTGCCCAGTTGATGATGCCCTGGTCCTCCGTGACGACGCCGGCGTCCAGTTCCTGTGCGAGAATCAGGAGGTCGAAGTCCTCGCGGGAGTCGAGCACGCCCTGTCGGAGCGTGTCCCGGTACTCGTCGCGCAGGTCTGAGATGACTTTGTCCACTTCGGTCATGTGGTCGTGTTCCTCGACCGTTTCGGCCCGCGACTCCTCGGCCTTCCGGACGGCCTTCTCCGAGACGCGCAGCCCACGGTCGACCCGCTCAGACATCTCGTCGATGAACTCGTAGACGAGATCCGCCGGAATCCGCACCTCGTGGTGAGCCGGTGACTTCGTGATGACCCATGTGTCGAGTTTCGTCAGCACCTCGTCGCTGATGGCCCGGTCTTCGAGCATTGTCGTCAGTTCCGCCTGTATCGACGGTGGCATGTAACAGGAGATGTTGTGGACCAGTTTCGCCTCCGAGATGAGATCGAGCAGGTCCAGACAGGCCGCCTCCAGGTCCTCGTCGCCGCTCCTGATTTCGGGGGTGAGAAACAGCGACGTGTCGAGGACGAACCGTTGTTTGAGCGGGCGGTCGACCATACTAGCGCTACGATAGCCGGCCACTAATGCTCTCTGACAGGTACGGTAGTAACGCTCGACAGCAGTATTTTAGTGTCATGTCAACAAGAAACACGTATGTCGAGAGGCTGGGGGTCGCTGTTCGATATCGACACCGACCCCGAGGACCTGCTGGAACACTTCGATACCGAGTGGTTTCGTGGACAGCGGTATCGACATCTCAGCGACGAGCGTCACGGTGTCGAGCGCGGGACGGCGCTCGTCGGCGACGTGATCGTTCGCGGCTATCCGTCGATGCCGCGTGCGCTCGTCCTCGAACCGGCGATCCGAGAGACGTTCGACGGCCCCGTCGCCATCGAGGAGAAACTCAACGGCTACAACGTCAGAGTTGCACGGATCGACGGCGACCTCCTGGCGTTCACCCGGAGCGGGTTCGTCTGCCCCTACACCACGCGGAAGGTCGAAGCGTTGCTGGACGCCGAGGCGTTTTTCGATGACCACCCGGAGCAGATGTTGTGTGGCGAACTCGTCGGGCCGGAGAATCCCTACACAGACCACGATTACAGCGAGGTCGATGAGGTCGGGTTCTACGTGTTCGGGATCCGCCATCGCGAGACCGGGACACCGATGGGTGTGGAACGGCGACTCGACCGGTGTACGACCTACGGCCTCGACAGCGTCGGCCACTACGGGACGTTCACGCCGACGGCGGCCGTCGACGCTGCCCGCGAACGGATCGACGACCTGAACGCCCGTGGCCGGGAAGGCGTGGTCCTGAAATCGGCCGACGGGGAGACGGCGCTGAAGTACACAACGAGCACTATCCACCGGGCCGACCTCGAACACGCGTTCGAACTGCCCTTCGACTACAGGCGGGACTTCGTTTTCACGCGCGTCATACGGGAAGCTTTTCAGGCGGTCGAACGCGGCGAGTCGCCGGCAGCAGTCCGCGAGCGGGCACGAGAACTCGGCGAGGCCATCCTCGAGCCTGCAGTCGAGACGGTACGGGCGGTTGACGCGGGCGACCCGGTCGGCGAAACGCACACAGTTCGCGGCGACCCGAGAACCATCGACGACCTGTTGTCGTACTTCCACGACCAGGGGCTGGAACTCCACGTCGAGCACGACGAAACCGACGGTGACCAGCGGGTGGTCACATTTACAAAGATCGCACAGTCAACGCGTGACAAGACGAGGTACTACCTGGAGGGTGGAACAATCGACGAGTAAGGAAATCGGCCGCGTCAGTCAGCCGCGAGGGTCTCGCTGGCGTCGTCAAGCAGTTGCTCGATAGAGCGGTCACTTGGCTCGTTCTCCAGCAACACGTCGATGGGTAGCGTCGGCGCGCCGTCGACGAGATTCTCAAGCAGGACAAGCCGTTCGCGGGCGCGGGACATCCCAACGTAAAACACGCGCCGTTCGTTGTCGGTCAGCGTCGGGATGGGGCTGGTGTGTTTCGTGAATTCTTCCATGCCGGGCACCTCGATACCCTGCTGGTCGACAGTCGCGGCCATCTGTTCGACGACCTTCTCCGTGAGGTCGGTCGCGACAAACACGTGGTCGGCCTCACGACCTTTCGCGGAGTGGATAGTCCCCACACGAACACGGTCGGCGTCCATTCCGGTGTAGTCGCCGGTGAAGTACGCGTCGACGGTCCGCTCCTGGAAGTTGGTCACTTTCCGGAGCATGTCGCCTGCCGAGGCCGAATCGGGGAGGAACGGGACGTGCTCCTGAACCACGTCGGGTTCGATTTCGATATCGGCGATGTCTTCGTCCTCGTGGGACTCGTCGATCTCTTCGAGCGCGTCAAAGAGGTCGTCGCGCTCGCCCGTCCCGAAGGCGGAGTCAACGAGCATATCAGCGAGCCGGCGCGCTTCGAGCACCGTGAGCGGTTCGTCAGCTTCGACGGCTTCGAGCCCGTTGACGTACTGGGTGAGGCGGTCAGTCCACATCCGCTGGTCAGTGAGACAGGAGAAGGGGATCCCGTTGTCGATGAACTCGTCGATGAACTGGAACATCTGGTAGCGAGCGCGGAACAGCACCATCACCGTCTCGTCGGACTGCTCAATGGTCCGCGTGACATTCCGTGAGAGGTCAAACATCGAGGGGTTCTGGACCGCCTCGACGCGGCCGCCCTCCTTGCGCGGATTGAGGTCTTTCTCCTGACGCTTCTCGATGTGGCGGACTTCGCGGTTGACGACGTTCAGAATGCGCGAGGGGAGCCGATAGGAGTTCGGAAGGACCTCGTCCTGGGTAACGACTTCCTCAAGCAGGAGGTCGGGGTCAGCGCCCTGCCAGGCGTAGACGACCTGGTCGTCGTCGCCGGCAATGAGCACCCGCTCCATGTGGGGTTTCCACTCGTCGTACACGTCGTACTGCAACGTCGTGATGTCCTGAAACTCGTCGATGATGAGATAGTCGACGTTGGGGAGCAGCGAGCGCTGGGCGACCCGTTCGAGCATATCTGCGAAGCCGGTCAGGTCGTTCTCGCCTTTGTAGGTGCGCCAGCCGCGGATGACGCTTGGCACGTCAACACGGTCGTCGTCGGTTGGCCAGGTCGGCGTGTACTTGTTCCCGGTCTGGGCGTTGTCGTCGATCTCGGGTGGGAGTCGGACCTCCTCGTCGTCCCACTTGAACGGGACATCGTACCAGTCGGCGACGTCACGGCGGGTCCGCTGGAGCCACTGACTCGTTGCGATGATCTTGTTCCCGAGGGTCGTCGAGCGGGCCGACCGACGCCGGGACCCTTCGTATTCGTCCTCGTACTCGATGCCAAACTCCTCGCAGAAGGCTTCCTTGTCGTCTTCGCCAACGACATCGCCACGAGAGAGGTTCAGCAGTTCGTACGCCTTCGCGTGCATCGTACAGACGTTCCCGCGAAGGGCACGAGGGGACAGCCCGAGTCGGTCCGCGAGCCGTTCACGGATCTCGGCGGCCGCCGCACGCGTATACGAGACAACAAGTACGTCACGGAAATCGACGTCGTCGTCTTCCAGCAGTTCGTCGACGCGGTCGAGCAGCGCCGTCGTCTTCCCGCTACCGGGCCCACCGAACAGGCGGACAACCTCGGTGGTCGAATCAGTCATTGAACATGTAGTGGGACCGCGGCCAAATAAACAACGTGCTTTAGGAGGACGGCAAGTGACAGACGATCCCAAGCAGATTTCTCACCGGTACAGCGACACGTACAACATCGCGAACCCGATGATAAACGGGATCGTCTCCGACATCTGGAAGAACACGCGAACGATGGCACCGGTCTCACCGGCGCTCAGTTGTGTGATAACGCTGGAGATAGCGACGCCCATACTGATGAACGCAAAACCGACAAACGCGTACTGGAGGCGTTCTGACGGGCGTTTCCGGTAGGCCTGAAAGCTAATCAGGGTGATACCGAGTGTCAGCCCGAACACCACCATCCGCATCAGGATGAGCACACTACGTGCGATAGCCACGCCAGTCGTCATGCGGTCACCCGTTCACTGGTCGGCACACTCATTCCGGGTTCAGCTCGTCCCAGAGCTGACTGAACCGGTCCGGGAGGTTCTCCTCCCGATAGATGCGTACTTTGTACTCCTCGTCTTCGAGCGAGATGACTGTCGACTCGAAGTTGGACTCGTACACCTTGTAGTGGTTTCCGTCCTCGGCGACGAGCGTCCGGTCGGTGATGAGGTCGTACTCGTCGAGCAGTTCGATACGTCGATACACCGTCGGCAATGAGAGGTCACACTCCTCTGCGAGTTCCTTTGCCGACTGCGGTTCTCGACTGATTGCGGCAAGTACACGGCGCGCGTGCTGGTCGCCGATCGTATCGAGAATCTCCTCGATGCTCTGTTCCTCAGCCACTACACCAAGATTCGCGTCATATTATATAAGCGTTTTCGAGCACTGTGGTGGTTTCACGTTCAGAAAACACTGCCCCGTTTATATGACGATAGCCCCTGTAGCTTCCACTGCGGATTGCGTTCAGGTGAGACGATGTCCGGAGACAACCTCCGTCGCGTGACGACGGGCAAGATGCAGGGCCGAAACGCCGATGAGCGAGTGACCCCTCTCGGCGATACAGAGCGCCCGGAATCGCATGACCCACCCAGTTGTGACGCCATCACGGAGTCGCTGTTGGACCCGGTCATTGACGACGTCGTCGACGGCGAGACCGCGGTCGATGACGGCCTGGTCACACAGAGTCTGGAAGAGATCCTACTGGCGATGATCGCAGTCGCCGATGGTGGCACCCACGGGACCGGACTGATGGAGGAACTGGAAGCCCAGTTCGGTGCCGAACTGAGCCCGGGGACAGTGTACCCCCGGCTGCACGAGTTAGAAGCGGATGGCACGCTCCAGATGCACGAACTCGTCCAGACGAAACAGTACGGAATCGCGGACGATGCGGCTGCAAAAGAGCAGATTGCGACGTCCGCATACCAACATCTCGCGCTCGGGCTGTTCCTCCATGCGTCGCTCGATGCGCTGTAACCACCACAAACCGGTTATCTCGCCGACACACGACCCCCCAATCGTCGGCTACGAACCGGTCGGCCCGCTGGCACACGACCCCCCAACCGCCGGCTGGCCACGCAAAGACTCCCCACTTCCTTTCTGCGCACTGTAACGCAGTTCCGACTGTCTATACCGTTGCTGTCCCGACAAGCGACGGCGTGAGGCACAGCTCGGCAGAGAGCGAACTGCCGGTTCTGCAGGTCGGTACTGTCGCTCTCGGATGAAAGGTGGAAGACCGAAAAGCGGAGTATCCTTACCGTACCGGTGTCCAGCCACACACCGAGCACTGTGCCGCTGTCGACTCGTGAAGACCGCCGCAATCAGGGCACTGCTTCTTGTTATAGCTCTCTTCCCAACCACTCTGGTCCACGTCGTGGCCACGCTGGGAGAGGAACTCGTCGAACATATCGTCACTACTCGGTGCGGACGCCATACATGATATGGTATAGCACATCAGTATATAGGTTTAATGGTATTGTGAAACATTGCCATAATTAGCGGCGCGCCACGTGCGACGAGATGGTCAGTTACAGCGGGTTGTGCCACTCAGGAGCCGTACACCCAGCAGACAGCAACAAATGAGAGTCGTTCAGACGGCGTGCTGGATCCGCTCGTGTCCGGGTGCCGCTCGTTAGCTTTCGGTCGCAGCTGTGTGAGTGTAGTCCACAGTGAGACGGGCGCTAGCGATGAGTGCGTTTGCGATGGCCTCCGTCGCCGGTTCCTGTTCGGTTCCACCCTCGATAGACAGCTCCTCGCCGAGTGCATACACCTGAAACCGGTGTTCGTAGGGCTGTCCGGCCGGTGGACACGGCGGTTCGTACCCCGGATCATTGGGGGGGTGTGTTCCCTGTCGAGCGCCGCCGAGCGTGTCGAGGGTCGGCTCGCGCGGGAGCCCTGCGGGAATCCGCTCCGTCTCCGGCGGGACGTTCCAGAGCGTCCAGAACACCGGCTGGCTGAACACACCACCGTCGTACTCGGCTGTGATGGCAAGCGCTGCCGTCGGCTCCGGGACGCGCTCGATGACAAAAGGCGGCGAAACACCGTCGCCATCGCAGGTGAATCGGGCCGGAAGCTCGTCTCCGGAACTAAACGCGGGGCTTGACACTTCGAAGGCCGATGTTGTGTCGTCCGACTGCTCGGCACAGCCCGCGCTCCCGACCAGTGCTGACACCCCGAGTGTCTGGACGAAGTGGCGACGGCGCATATCAGAGTGGGAGGGACAGGTAGTAATTTGCCTTGTGATACCCCGCCACGTCCCACATCGAATCCGGGGACGGGACACCACTAGTCCCTATCAGGGCGAACATGTTCCCTCCCGTCGCCAGCGACTGAGAACGTCTTCTTCCCTTCTTATTTTGGGGTCTTGGAGGTCCAACCACATGAAGCTCAAACGCAAAACAATCGCGAAGGTGATCGCCGCCGCGTTCGTCTTCAACCTCATCGTCATGGGGGCCGGCGCGTGGATCGCGTATCAGGAAGCGCCACCCATCCCGGAGCAGGTTGTCGGACCCGACGGCGAGACACTCGTCACGGGTGAGGACATCCGCGACGGGAAGAAGGCGTTCCAGAAAAACGGGCTGATGAACCACGGGTCGATTCTCGGGAACGGCGCGTACTACGGTGCGGACTACACCGCTGACTCGCTGGAGTTGAAAACCCAGCATATGCGGACGTACTACGCCGAGGAGCGCTACGGGACCGAGTACGAATCGCTGTCGACGGCTGAACAGGCCGCCGTCGATGACGACGTGAAACAGGACCTCAGTGGAGAGTACGAGGGCGGAAACATCGAGTACTCCGCCGCGGAGCTGTACGCCCACCAGCAGGTCCGTCAGGAGTACGTTGAGCGGTACCACGAGGGGAGCCACGAACGGGGCGTTCCCGAGGGGATGATCGACTCCGAAGCCGACGCCCGACAATTCGCCGACTTCGCCATGTGGACGGCGTGGTTCTCCCACACCGACCGTCCGGGCGGCGAACACTCCTACACGAACGACTGGCCGTACGAGCCCGCCGCCGGGAACGACGCGACCGGCGCGGCGATGACCTGGAGCGTCATCGCGATGGTCCTCCTCGTCGCCGCCGCCGGTGGCGGCATCTGGCTCTACAACGCCGTCAGCCTCCCGGAGCCGTCCGCCGGCGACCTCTCAGTGCCCGAGCCGGGCGACGTGAGCATTTTCCCCAGCCAGCGGGCCGCCCTGCGGTTCATCCCAGTCGCCGCCGGGCTGTTCCTCGCGCAAGTGTTACTCGGTGGGTTGCTCGCCCACTTCTACATCGAACGGGCCGGCTTCTTCGGTATCGAGGAGATCTTCGGCGTCCACATCCTCCAGCTCCTCCCGTTCGCGATGGCGAAGACCTGGCACATCGACCTGGGTATTCTCTGGATCGCCGCGACGTGGCTCGGCGCGGGACTGTTCCTCCCGCCGCTGCTGACCGGCCACGAACCCAGGCGACAGTCGACGTACATCGACGTGTTGCTCGGGGCCATCGTCGTCGTCACCGTCGGCGGCCTCGGCGGCATCTGGCTTGGCTCGCACGGCTACTTCGGTGACCTCTGGTGGGTCGTCGGCAACGAGGGCCTCGAGTACCTCGAAGTCGGGAAGCTCTGGCAGGTCGGGCTGCTCGCCGGCTTCGGCCTGTGGGCCGTCCTCTCGATTCGGGGCCTGAAGCCGCTGCTGGACCGCGAGCCGGTGTTCGGTCTCGCACACATGATACTGTACGCCGGCGGCTCGATTGCCCTGCTGTTTACCGCCGGGTTCTTTTTCACCCCCGAGACCAACATCGCCGTCACGGAGTTCTGGCGCTGGTGGGTCGTCCACATGTGGGTCGAAGGCGCATTCGAGTTCTTCATCGTCGCCATCATCGGGCTGACGCTGGTGTCGATGAACCTGCTGAGCCGCCGTAGCGCCGAGAAGGCGGTCATGCTTCAGGCCTTGCTGGTGATGAGCACGGGTGTCATCGGTGTCTCCCACCACTACTGGTGGGTCGGCATGCCCGATATGTGGGTCCCCATCGGGAGCGTGTTCTCGACGCTGGAACTGCTGCCGCTGGTGTTCATCCTCTATGAGGCGCTGGGCCAGTACCGGACGATGTCCGAGACCGGCGGGTTCCCCTACAAGCTCCCGTTCATGTTCATCATCGCCAGCGGGGTCTGGAACTTCGTCGGGGCCGGCGTGCTCGGGTTCTTCATCAACCTCCCGCTGATCAACTACTACGAGCACGGCACCTACCTCACGGTCGGCCACGCCCACGCCGCGATGTTTGGAGCCTTTGGCTTCCTCGCGCTGGGGATGGTCACCTACATGCTCCAGCTCGCAATCAAACCCGGTCGCTGGGACGGGTCCTGGCTCCGGGCGGCGTTCTGGTGCTGGAACGTCGGCCTCGCACTGATGGTGTTCGTCTCCGTCCTGCCCGTGGGCTTCCTCCAGCTGGAGGCGGCGTTCACCGGCAGCTACGCCGCGGCCCGGAGCGTGGCGTTCTACAACCAGCCGCTCGTCCAGACGCTGTTCTGGGCGCGACTCCCCGGAGACACGCTCATCATCCTCGGGACGGCCATCTACGCGGCCGACCTGATCCGCAAGCGGTTCGTCCTCCGGGCGTCCGAGGATGACCCCACGGTCGAGGACATGGCCGTCGCGGAGGGTGTGATGGGCGACGACTGAGTCACCGCCCGGTTTCGGCTGTGTGTCGTCACGGCCGGAACGCCACCGTCACCGAGAGCGAATAGAGAAGGAAACGCCGGGTCTAGACGGGGAACTGCGTCGCCGTCCCGGCAACGATAACCCACGTCACGAGAACGGCGTTGATCGTCGCGCCGACCCAGACCCGACCCGTCTTTCTGAAGAAGTACGTGCTAACGAAGGCCACAATGCTGAGCAAGGCGACGAACTGCAGCGCCAAGATTGTCAGCAGTGGGTGGCCAAGCGGCAGGGGCTGGCCGGTCAGCAGCGGGATGTACTGAATCGCCAACAGGACGACGAACCCACCGACGACGATGAGCCAGTTCGTCGCCATCGCGCGGCGGAGCGACCGGGACTCGCCCTCGGGACGGAGCTGACCGTGCAGGAGCGCACCGAGGACGACGAAGAAGGCAAACAGCGGCAAGAGATACGAGAAGCTGATCCGGAACTGCGCCGGGGACAGGAGTTTGATGGCGAACACCCAGATACGGAAGTCCGTCTGGAACAGGAACGCCACGACGGCTTCCAGCAGATACAACACACCGACGGTAGCGACACCGGCCAGAACCGAGATGCCGAGCGTTCGTGCGCCATCGCCCGTGTCAAGGCCGTAGTTCGCCAGCGACACCGACGGGTCGTCAGCGTTGCTCGTGTAATGCCACACCGCGAACAGCACCGCCGTGATGACCGTGTTCCCCAGCGCCCAGACGATCACGCCGTTGTTGATCTGCTGTGGGAACAGCCAACTGAGCCCGATGACCGCCGGTGCGATGTCCTGCAGCGGGAAGTAGGTCACAATCGGGATGGCCGCTGCGAGGAGCGCCGCCGCGTACCGCTTGCCGCCGGTCATCCCCTTCCCGTCGGGGTACTCCCGTCGAAGCCTGTCAGTCGATGCCCGCTCGATGAGCAGTCCACCGGCCGGGAACAGTGACAGCACACCGCCGATGAGGGCGACAAAGGTCCCCAGCGATTTCCAGTACCAGACCTGGTTGCTAGGATTTATTTCGTCCTCACCTTCGAGCGTGAACTGGAGCCATTCGATGGACGCGCCGATGGCTGCGGTCGAGAAGTGGTCGCCGGGGTGGGTCGTTGCCGGCGTGTACAGTTGCCGTGCGGTCCCGTCCTCGACGCTGCCGTAAGTGCGCCCCTCTTCAACGGCGCTGTCCGTACCGAACACCGTCTGGAGTTTGTCGCTCTGCTCGACGTTGGAGGCACTCGCCGTTCCCCACATCAACGGGGCGAACTCGTCGTACTCGCTGAACACGACGGCGAGGTTCCGTGGGAACGAATCGGTGCCTTCGGGGGCGCGGTTCGACCCCGTCGAGGAGCCCTCGATGACCATCGACTCGTACCCGTCCGGATGGGCCGCGGCCGCCGTGATGACAGTCCAGCCACCCATCGAGTGGCCTTCGAGCCCGATGTTTTCGTTATCGACGTAGTCCAGCGACCGGAGATATTCGAGGCTGTCGGGGCCACCGTAGCCGTTTTTGAACGCTGGCGGGTCCGAGTAGCCGTGGCCGGTCTGGTCGATAGCGAGCACGACGAAGCCCCGTCTCGCGTACTCGATAGCGAACGGCGATTGCGTCTCTTTCGAGTTGATGTACCCGTGGACGGCCAGCACCCCCGGTTGTGGGGACGCACTGCTCGCCTCCTCGGGGATGTACAGCGTCCCGCTCATCATCGTCCCGTTGGCCCCGGAGAACGTCACGTCGCGAACCTCCACGGAACCGGCGTCTGTTTGCACTGTCCATGCGAGCCCGCTCCCGCCGAATATCAGGAGCAACGACACTGCAGCTACGATCCAAAGTCGTCTATTATCGTTCATTATAATTCTACGGACACAGGTGAGATACTCAGGGAATTAAAGTTACTGTAAACTCCAAGCCAACGGTAAAGAATTGAGAGAAAACCTGAAAAGGGCACTCTGACCAGTGCTACGGGGACGGAATTCGACCTCCCGTGTTGTACCACGCCCCATCTCCCGATTCATTACCAACTAGTCCAGGGTATGAGTAAACCACTTTCTAAGCCGCTATGGGGACACATAGCCGCTCTCGTCCGCTGTCCACTTCACCGACGGGATTATGCGCTGCCGAGTTCGTTGGTCCAGAGATGTTCGATGTCGGCTTCGAGGTCGTCGGTATCGAGCGTCTCGACGCCGGACAGGTACTCACGGGCGTCAGTGAGGTGCTGCTGGACGGCGGCCACGTCGTCAACCGACTTCGCGGCATACAGCGACATCCGCGCCCGGTTGATTTCCAGTCGCTCCCCGAGCGCCTGCGTCACTGGGATGTCGTGTTTGTCGCTGAGCTGTGCCATGCGGTCTAGCACGCTTGTCGGGATTTCCAGTTGGGCTGCAAGCTCTCGGGACGGCAAGTCGACCGTGACATCGGTCGTCTCACACTCACTCTCCCCCCACGGCGCGATAACGTATTCCTGGCCCTCTGTGGACATGTGACACAGGACACCCCCAGTACTCATATTTACTCACAGACTAACAGGAAGAATGAAGCGAATACCGACCGGTTCGATGGCGTTAGTCGTCGGCTTCGGCTGTCTCTGACCGAGGAATTGTCACGTCCGTGAGCCCCGCCTCGATTTCTTCGCGTCGGCTCTCGAACGTTCCGGGCAGTACCAGCCGGCCACCGAGGTCGTCAAGCGGTTCATCGCTGTCGTAGCCGGGGCCGCTTGTGGCGAGTTCGAACAAGATGCCGCCGGATTCCCGGAAGTAGACCGACCGGAACCAGTGACGGTCGATCTGTGACGTGGGGCGTAGCCCCGCACCGCGGACGGCCTCGCGCATCGACTGCTGGTCCTCGTCGGTCGGCGTCTGGAAGGCGACGTGGTGAACCGTGCCGTGGCCCTGTCGGCCGCCCTGGATTGTCGGTAACACGTCGACGTACTTCCCGACGGAGCCTGTCGCGGCAAAGCGGGTCCGCTCGTCGCCAGGCGTATCCCCCTGTGCCTGCTCCGTCCCGACTTCCTCTAGGCCCATCGTCTGGAGCAGGTCCGCTGTGGGTTCGGGGTCAGCGAGCCACAGCGTTACGGAATGGAAGCCGCGGATAGCGGCGTCTTCGGGAACGAACTCCGTCCACGGCTCGGTCGGGTCGTCGTCAGGAATCTCGACTTCGACCAGTTCGACCGGCAGCCCGTCCGGGTCGCGGAACGGGAGGACAGTCTCGCCGAACCGCTCGACGCGGTCGTCGTAGTCGACGCCGTACTCGTCAAAGCGGCCCTCCCAGTAATCGAGACTCCCTTCGGGAACGCGGAACGCGGTGCGTGAGACCTGTCCGGAGCCGACCTTCCCCTGTGCGTGGTCCTCCCACGGAAAAAACGTCATGCTCGTTCCCGGGTTCCCCTCAGCGTCGGCAAAGAAGAAGTGATACGTACTGGGGTCGTCCTGATTAATCGAGCGCTTGACGAGCCTGAGTCCAAGCGTTTCGGCCCAGAAGTCCATGTTCTGTTGCGGGTCGCTCGCGATGCATGTGACGTGGTGGATACCCGATGTGGGGGTGACTTCGGTCATTAGCATCAATACGTGCCGGAACTACTTGAGTGACTGCTGACGCGAGTGTTACCGGGTTACAGTCGATGGAAGCAGTTGGCGCTGACGAGTCATCCGACGGACAGCAGCTATATATGATGCTGGTGGGACATTCGCGTATGGCAGACGCGGACCGGACAGCGATTCTCGGCGGGACCTTCACACCGATTCACAACGGCCACCGGGCGCTCCTACACAAAGCGTTTCAGACCGCAAGCCGCGACGGGAGTGGCGACGGCCACGTCATCGTCGGTCTGACGAGCCCCGAACTGGCCACAGAGACGCGTAGCGACCCAACACACGTCAAGCAGCTGGGTGCGTACGATGACCGTCGGAGCGCGCTCGCTTCTGAGCTAGACCAGCTAGGTGAGCCATACACCGCCACATATGAGATTGTCCGGTTAGACGACACGCAGGGACCGGCCGCGACACGGGCGGACGTGGATGCGCTCGTCGCTTCGCCGGAGGCAAAGGCACAGCGCCGCGCCTACGAACTCAATCAGCAGCGGCGGGAGTCGGGGCTCCACCCGCTGGAAATCCACACGCCGCCGTTCGTCGTCGCCGAAGACGGCACACGAATCAGCAGTACCCGGATTCGGAACGGCGAAATCGACGTGCACGGCCGCTTGCTTGACGCGTCGGAATGAGATCCAGCTGATAGGCTCCAGTGTCTCCACGCGCTATGCCGTCACTCTCTGGTATCTAACCCAGCCGCATCCAGCCGTTCGGCGGCACTATCGACAGTCAGCGGCACGTCTACTGTTCGACCCTCGAACAGTCTGACGACCTGCGGCGGGCGCAGGTCACAGTCCCGCAGCAGGTCAGTGTCGGTCAGGATACGTCGGGTCGTCCCCCTCGCAGCAATCGTGCCAGTATCGTCGAGCAACAGCACCCGGTCTGCGACGTGTGGGACGAGTTCGGTGTCCGGCGTTGAGACGACAAGCGTGACGCCATCGGCCGCGAGTTCATCGAGCAGGTCAAGAATCGTTTCCCGGTTCGCGGCATCGACGTTGCTCACCGGCTCATCGAGCAGCAGTACGTCGGGCTCGACGGTGAGCGCGCTGGCGAGGGCGGCTCGACGCTGCTCGCCGCCGCTGAGTCGGAACGGCGGCTTCGACAGGAGGCCATCGAGGTCAAGCCGGTCCGCGACTCGCTCGACGCGGCGGTCGACTTCCGCGCGGTCGCAGTCAAGTTGTGCCGGCCCATAGGCGAGGTCCTCGCGGACGGTCGGATTGAACAGGTAGTCCGCGGGATTCTGCATGAGGACGCTCAGCCGACTACGGACGGTATCGGCGTCGGTCGTCGCCCCAAAGTACCGTACCTGCCCGCCGTCGGGGTCGACTAACCCACCCAGCAGTTCCAGCAGGGTCGACTTGCCAGCCCCGTTCGGGCCGAGCAGTGCAACGCGGTCGCCGCGCTCGATGGACACGTCGACGCCGTCGACGGCCAGCGTTTCGTCGGGGTAGGCGTACCGGAGGGCAGTCGCCTCGATGGCAGTCACGCGACCACCACCACGACGGCGAGTGCGACGACCAATCCGAAGGCGAAGTCGGCCCGCCCGAGCGGTTCCCGGGGCTGTGCCGGTGTCGAGCCAGTCCCGCCACGGGCACGAGCGGCCCGCTGGACCCGCTCGCCGCGTTCCAAGCTCCGGACGAGAAACGAGCCAACGAAGTGTCCCGAATCGCGCCAGTTCCGGCGAAGACTCGGCTCAGCAATGGTTCGGCTCCGGCGGGCCCGGACCATACGTTCGAGTTCCGCGAAAAAGAGGAGCAAATAACGGTACGTGATTCCGAGCAGTGAGACGGCAATGGGCGGCGCTCGGAGCCGGCGAAACGCCGCCAGCAGGTCGGCGAAGCGGGTCGTTAACAGCAGCACAGACAGGAAACCGACACACGCAGTTACGCGGACGGCGAACGTGAGGACGTAGTCGACGCCAGCGGCCGAGAGCGGGAGCGACCCCAGCGAGGGGCCACCCATCAAGAACGCTTGCGGCGCGACGACCACGAGCGCGAAGGCCGGCGGCCCAGTCAGGCGACCCAGAAAGGTCCGAACGGGGACCCGCGACAGCGCCGCGAGCACTGTGGCAACAAGCGCGAGCGCGCTGACGACTGCCAGCGCCCGCTGTGTCACGGTCAGGGCGACAAGCGTTGCGATGCCGACGAGCTTGACCGTCGGCGTAACGGCCTGAAGAAACCCGTCCCGGTCCGGGAGGTCCTCCGCGAGCAGGAACCACTGAGCGCTGGCCGCGATAGCCGCGACGGTCCGGTCAAGCAGGTCTCTACCGGACATCAGCTACTGCCGCTGGTCGGTATCCGCCCCGAGCAGACGACCGATGCCAGCACCGAGGAGAAGCGTCAGTGCCGTTCCGACGACAGCCGACACGAATGTCCCGGTCGCGCCGCCGAGTCCGGGGACACCGTAGTCGGGGAACAGGGCGGTACCGACGGCGGTGGCGTGTTCTGTCGCACCTGTCGTCTCGGCGGCGTTCTCAAGGGGCTCGGCGTAGCCGACCTGCCCGGCTGCCCACCCGAACACCGGCGCAAGCAGCGTCAGGACCAGCAACGCGGTGAGGGCACGAGGCAGCCAGTCGGGGCGGTTCCGAGCCATCACGCGCTCACCTCTGAAGCGGCGTTCGGCCGGAGGTCGGGGCGAGCGCGAGCGAGGTAGCGGTAGACCGAGGCGGTGATGGCCCCCTCAATCAGCCCGAGCACGAGATGCCCGACGCCCATTATCGACAGCGTTGTCAGCAACTGGTACTGGAACGCCGAGGAGAGGCCAAGCTGGAACGCGGCGGTCAGTGCACCGGCCGTGATTCCCAGCCACCCCGCAGCGAAGGCGGCCCGGAACTCACCGTAGGGGACAAGCAGGCGATAGATGGCGTAGCCGACGTACACCTCGACGACAGCCATGTTGAACACGTTCGCGCCAAGCACCACGAGCCCGCCGTCACCGAAGACGAGCGCCTGAATCGTGACGACGGTCGCGACACAGAGTGCGCCCAGATGCGGGCCGAGGAGAATCGCCGCGAACGCGCCGCCGACGAAGTGGGCGCTGGTCCCGCCCGGAATCGGCCAGTCAAGCATCTGTGCAGCAAAGATGCTCGCCGCAACGACGCCGAGCAACGGTGCGCGCGCGTCGGATATCTCACCGTTGACGCGTTTTGCAGCGACGCTCAAAACGACGACCGCAAGCGCACCGAACAGCAGTGCAAGCGGGAGATCGATATATCCGTCGGGAATATGCATACTACCCAAGTCTGGTCCCGGCGCGGTAATAATACTTTTTCATCGGGCAGTATTACTGCCGGCGGGTGAGTATTACCGAAGCCCGGATATCCATATGCGGGCCCCGCCCTATCGACACACATGAGTGACGATCTCGACCGGATAAGTCTGACACTTCCATCGTCGATGGTCGACCGGCTCGACGGCATCGTCGACGAGTGGGAATACGCGAGTCGGTCGGAAGCGATACGCGACTCGCTGCGTGACTTCTTTGCGACCTACGAGTGGGAATCCGGTGACGAGCAACACCACCATGGGACCATTGTCATTGTCCACGACCACCACGTCTCAGGCATCGCTGACGAACTCCAGACAGTCCAACACGACATGGCCGACATCATCACCTCTGTCCAGCACATTCATCTCTCCCACGATACCTGTATGGAGACGCTGGTCGTTGAGGGCGCGGGTGGCACAATCACCGAGTTGGCCAACCGACTCCGGGCAATTGGTGGCGTCCAACAGGTCAAGGTCGTCGTTGTCGACGAGTGAGCAGCGGACGGTGAGCGGAGGCGGGCCCGAAGCAATAACGCTATTCAGTCCAGCAGATAGCCATCTTACAAGTGGTTTTGAGACAGCAGAAATGGGCCCTGCCGGATTTGAACCAGCGCTCAATCGGTTATGAGCCGATCGCTTTAACCAGACTAAGCTAAGGGCCCTTCAGAATGGTGTTGATGAGTCCGCATCTTTAGCCTGTCGGGTTGGAGTGGTGGGGTTCGGAGAGACAGGTGGGTCGATACAGAGAGTTTCGTACATCGGCTGCATATCTCACCGTCCAGCGGCCCTGAAAGCCGCAGTGACGGAGTCGCAGCGCTCGTCGGTTTGTGAGTGAAAGAACGACGCCACCGCCAGGGCTCGAACCTGGGACAACCTGGGTAACAACCAGGTGCTCTACCAACTGAGCTACGGCGGCGCGAACGCATTCAATCATTGCCAGAGTTGGTAATTAGGGCTTTCGTTTCCAGTCGGCATCGACACGCTTTCACGCACTTGTGCGCAAGCGGCGGTATGAGCGATGAGTTCGACGCCGTCGTCGGGAAGGTGCGAGCACGGGCCTCGCCGACCGACGACGAACGAGCGCAGTTACAGCGGGTCGCCGACGCGGTGATGGCTGACGCCGAAGCAGCTATCGCTGACCTTCCAGTTGAGGCGGAAGTGGTGCAGGTCGGCTCGACGGCGCGAGGGACGTGGACCGCCGGTGACCGAGACGTGGACGTGTTCGTCTGTTTTCCGCCGTCTATCGACCGCGAAACGCTGGAGGAGTACGGACTGGCTGTCGGGCACGATGTCCTGCCCGATGGGCGTGAGGAGTACGCCGAACACCCCTACGTCGTCGGCGAGCGCGAGGGGTACGCCGTGGATCTGGTGCCCTGTTATGCGGTCGAGGACGCCACAGAAATCCAGTCCGCGGTGGACCGGACGCCGTTTCACACCAGATACTTGCAGGAGCGACTGGACGACAACAGCGCGGCAGAGGTGCGGGTGGCAAAGCAGTTCCTGAAGGGGATCGGCGTCTACGGGAGCGACCTCCGGACACGCGGGTTCTCAGGCTATCTAACGGAATTACTGGTGCTTGAGTTCGGTGGCTTCCGAGCGTTCCTCGAAGCGGTCGCGGACTGGCACCCGCCAGTTCGACTGGACCCGGACGACCACGGGAGCGAGACGTTCGACGACCCGCTGGTCGTCATCGACCCGACGGACCCGGAGCGCAACGTCGCGGCAGTGTTGTCCGAAACGAACGTCGCCACACTCCAGCACTACGCCCGGGACCTCCTCGCCGAGCCGCGGGTGTCGCTGTTCACCGAAGACGACCCGTGCCCGTTCGAAGCAGCGGACGTTGAAGCCGCGGTATCACAGCGGGGCACCACGCCGGTCGCGCTTCGCTTCGCGGCCCCGGATGTCGTCGATGACCAGCTCTGGCCACAGCTCCGGAAGTCCCTCGACGGGCTCTGCAGCGAACTCGACCGACGCGGGTTTGAAGTCCTGCGGTCGGCCGCATTCGTTGAGGACGACAGCGGTGAGCCGGAAACGCTGGACACCGAAACCCGGGGACGAGACGCCGTCCTGCTGCTTGAGTTCGCTGTCGCCGAGCAGCCGGCTGTTGAGCGTCACGAGGGGCCACCAGTACACGTCCGCGAGCACGCGAGCGGGTTCTTCCAGAAGTACGACGACAACTCCGAGGTGGCCGGCCCCTTCATCGACGGCGACCGATACGTTGTCGAACGGCAGCGAGCGTTTACCACAGCGACTGGGTTCCTGTCGAGTGCTGCCGTCTACGACGTTGGGCTGGGACAGCGGATCGAGTCGGCGCTGGAGAACGGGTACGAGGTACTGGTCGGTACAGATATCGCAGCGCTTGCCGACGGCTTCGGTGTCGATCTGGCGAGCTACTTCGATCCGAAGCCCTGATCGGCGAGATCATCGAGAACATCGCGGGCGTCGTCGCTGACATCGTCGTCGGGCTCCATCGGCTGGTAGCCGTCGAAGACCTCGTGAACGGTTGTAACCGAATCCGAGAGCGTGTCAAGTCCGTATCCGCCTTCGAGGATGATTCCCAGTGCAGCGTCACAGGCGTCTGTGAGCGAGCGCATCCGGTCAGTCATTGCGCCGTACCCCTCCGTAGAGACACGCATCCGTGAAATCGGGTCGTGTTCGTGCGCGTCGAAGCCGGCGCTGATGAGCAGCAGGTCGGGATCGTAGTCCCTGATCGCCGGCGCGATGCACTCGTCGATTGCGGCGAGGTAGTCGGCGGTATCAGCACCGGGCTTGTACTTCACGTTGAGATTGGTGCCGTCGGCGTCGCCCGTGCCAGTCTCCGAGATATCACCGGTACCGGGGTAGAGCCCGTCTTCGTGTATCGAGGCGTAGAACACGTCCGAGCGGTCGTAGAAAATGTCCTGCGTGCCGTTCCCGTGGTGGACGTCCCAGTCGAAGATGGCGACGCGGTCGGCGTCGGCTTCGAGGGCCGCCTGTGCCGCGACGGCCGCGTTGTTGATGAAACAGAACCCCATCGCGTCGTCGCCCACTGCGTGATGACCGGGTGGTCGGCCCAAGGAGAACGGCGTGTCACGGCCGGTATTGCCGTCAAGCGCGGCTTCTGCTGCCCAGACAGCGAGGCCGGCTGACGCGAGTGCGGCGTCCCACGTCTCCTCGACCGCGACGGTGTCGGCATCCCAGTTTCCGCCACCGTCGTCGCAGAACTCGCGGAACTCCGCGATGTAGTCGGTGTCATGGACCGCACGGACGAGGTCGAGGTCTGCGTCGTCAGCGGCGACGTACTCGACACCGTGATTTTCCTTGAGCGCGCGCCGTATCGCTCGAAGTCTGTCGGGACTCTCCGGATGTCGCGGCCCGGTGTCGTGGTCCAGACAGACCTCGCGGTAGCCGAAGTTCATTCAGTAGTACTGTTCGAGTTCGAAGTACGTTTCAACGTCAGCTGCCTTGATCGTCCGGCGGTCAGCGTGACGAGCCAACGCGGCGGCCGCGGCGGCCGTTTCGTCGGCGTACGTTTCGAGGAGAGACGCGAGCGCGACGCGAGCATCCATGGCGACGCGGTAGTCGTCGTCGATGTCGAGCCGTGCGATGCGGTCGACCGGCGCGACGGGGAGTTCAAGGCCGTCCTTTTCGGGGACCTGCTCGATGCCGAAGTCGGCCGGCATCAGCGTCTTTCGTCCGTCCGTGGTGGCCTCCGTGGCTGCCGTGACGGCAAGCGACGCGCCGTGGTCCTGTATTCGACGAGCCAGTTCCTCCGCAGCGTCGGCACTCACCCGGAGCCCGTCCGCGTTCCGCCGAATGACCGCATCCACCGGTGCGAACGGTAGCTCGACACTCATACCCAAACCCGGGAGTGTTGCGGTCTTAAGAGTTTCCGTAGCGTCGCTCGGCGACTCAGAACACGTCCTCAGCGTGAAGCCGGTCGTCACGGAGTTCCCCACGGACAGTTATTTCCTGCCCTAACTGCACGCGCTCGCCGGTTTCGACGCTCATCGTCTGCTCACCGTCGTCGAGTACGACGGGGTCGCCAGTCTGGACGACGGTGCCGGTGAACTCAACCTGCTGGCCGGCACTCTGTGCGCCACCGTCCGGTGACGTGTCGCCGGTGCCGGCGCTGACAGCGGCCGCCTCGTTGCCGCTGCTATCAGCGTCAGTGTCGTCCCCTTCGTCGCCGAAGGAGGACAGGCCAGCGTGTTCGGCGTCGGTCGTCTCGGCGCTGGCTCCCCCGCCTGCGCCACCAGTCGCCAGATCCGCACCGTCATCAAGCACGACAATCGTGGAGTTCCAGCTTGCCGACGCTTCCTTGTCGTCTTGCCAGCCGTCCTGAATTTCGACATCGGCCGCGAGCACCTCGTCCCCCGGTGCAATGTCCTTGTCCGCCTTGTCGCCCCACAGCGCCACGCGGATGTCGCCCGTTGCGTCCTGAATGCGGACGTTCCGGACTTGCCCCTCGCTGCCGTCGTCGCGGTCGAACGTCCGCTTGGGGTCGGCCGAGCGCACGACGCCAGCAATATCGGCCGTCTCTTCGAGTTCGACCTCTGCGATTGGGTCGGCGTCGGGCTCAAAGGCCACGTCGTCTTCCACTTCGTCAACGGCCCCCTGGTCGCCGACGTGGAGTTCAAGCGAGCCGTCCCGCTCCCGAACGTAGCCGTCAATTATTTCGACGGCCGCGCCCGCATCGAGTTCGTCGGCGCGGTCGGCTCGGTCGTCCCACAGCGTCACCCGGATGCGCCCCGTCTCGTCGCCAAGTGTGAGGTTCGAGACGCGGCCCTCGCTACCGTCGTCGCGGTCAAACGTCCGAATCGAATCGGTATCAAGCACGAGCCCGCGCAGCGTCACGTCGGACTGTCCCATCGTCAGCGCGTCGATGGACGAGCCAGCGCCCGGCTCCACGTCGATTGTGGCGTCCTCGTCCGGCTCTGCCTTGTCGACAGACACCTCAAGCCCGTTGTAGCCGTCCTTCGGTCGGCCCTTGACCCGGAGCACGTCGCCGACCTCCAGTTGCCCCTCGTCGATGTCGACGGCCTGTCCGTCCCAGAAAGCGAGCCTGAGGCTGCCGCTCTCGTCGGCGGCCTCGACGTTGATGACCCGGCCGTCTTCGTCCTCGTCGTCGCGTTCGAAGGTTTTCAGGTCGCCGATGGCCATCACCTTGGCGAGGAATTTGACCTCGTCCATCCCAGGTTCGATATCGGCGATGGCGTTGACCTCATTCTCGTTGAGTTCGTGGGCCAACAGCATCGCGGCCGTCTCCTCGTCGGCGAGCCCTCCCATCTGCTCGACCTTCTCCTCGACGGCCTCGCGGAACTCCTCCTCGGGGACGTCCGTCTCTAGGTCCTCGTAAATGTCCTCTATCGCACCCATCTATCTATGGGACGCTGGGCTGGGGCGCGCTTAAGCGTTGTCGTTGGGCGAGCGAGCGGCCGTTGTCGGTCGATTTCGGTCGTATCTCGTCCATGACTCGAAAGTGGTCACGGGATGGGATATAAACTCTTGTCCGCTGGCTCGACAGCAGACACTCACATTCCACCACGGTGAGAGCGGCGCAGGTAGCCGTTAGGGTGTCGCTGTTGTCACAGGGTTCAGGCCGTCGCCACTGTCGTGGGAGCCAGACACCGTACCAGGGAGCCCGTTCTCGAACGTCACCGTAGCCCGGTAGTTGATTTCCATAATGGCTTGCGGACACATATCGCCGGCATCTGGCATCTCTGTCGTCCCAACGCTGAGGCTCAGTTCATCGGCACTCGTATCATACGAGATGTCTGTCAGGTCGGCCGTTTTGCACCCGTTAGACCCCCAGATAGTCCCGTCAACGACGACCTGATCCCCATCGAAAGCCACCGTCGCCGAACTTGTCTGTGCGCCGGACTGTCGCCTGATAATACTGAATGTCGTCTCGTTCACACTTGGGATTCACACGCACCCTCCGTGGATGTTTCCCCGCTACCGGACGCACCGCCGAAGCAGCCAGCAAGCGCTATCGAACAACCGAGACCACCGTATTGCAGGAGTTGGTGGCGCTTCATATTCGCCCTAAGATATGGTCGTTGAATGGGACTCCCGGTTGTTCAAGCCAGCGTTATAGCGAAGTGTGCCTACCAGTCGCGTGACGGTACGCGAATCGTCACCCTTTTTAGGTGCACCACCCTCTCTCGATATGAGTCCGGATAGGGTAGTGGACTATCCTCTTGGCTTGCGGAGCCAGGGACCGGAGTTCAAATCTCCGTCCGGACGTTTCTGCCGACACAAACCGCCGAGCGACAGCCAGGGCGACTGCGTTGGCGAAGCTCTGTGCGGAGACTTGAACACGATAGTCGCAGCGTAACTGGAGGGAAGGACCGTCTGTCACCTGTTCAAATCTCCGTCCGGACATTCACTTTGTTTACGACCGGACGTGCTCCACGCTCGCGGTGCTCGCGTGGAACTCCGTCCGGACGTTTCTCTACAGCACAACACCGCGAGCGTAGCGAGCGGTCAGTGCTGTGGATCACTCCGACCGATACAAGAGAAGAATCCACAGCAACAACTCTGTTCGAAACGCCGATGTGGTTTTCCGACCGCGAATCCAACTCGCTGTGTGCGCGACCATCTCCGTGCCGGCATCGCAGTGTACAACGAAGGTCGCTACCACGCCGCACATGACGCGTGGGAAGAGTACTGGCTGGACCTCGATCCGGGCGACGATGAACGATTCCTGCATGGCCTCATCCAGTTCACTGCGGTCGTCTACCACGCCAGCGAGGAGAACTGGTCGGGCGCGCAGGGACTGGCCGAGAGCGCGGCGGAGTACCTCGACGGCCTGCCCGACCCGTATCACGGCGTGGCGCTAGACGAGGTCCGGTCGTTCCTCGCGGCAACAGCGGCTGACCCCCACCACGCAGCGGCGGACCCGCCGACGCTGACACATGACGGCGAAGCCATCGGCTACGGCGCGCTGGATTTCGACGCCACGGTCATCACCGCCGAGGTGCTGGCGGAGGCTGGCCGGTACGACAGGGCGGTCATCGCCGACGCTGTTGCCCGCGCCCGGAGTGAACTTGGAGGCAACGGCAACTCGCAGTTCGTCGGGATGCTGTTCTCGTTCGTGCGCGAGCGCGACCAGCGGCCCGTTGTTTACCAGCGGCTTCGAGACCACGTCGAACTGGAGCAGCAGAAAGACGACGACGTCCGTGGGCTGTTCGACGGCTCGGGATAGCGGGCGACCGTAAGTAGGAGACGGCTACGGTTCCGGTTCGGCGACGCGTTCTTCGCCGTCAAAGTGCGCGGAGTTGTCCTGTGGGTCGTACCCAAGCACGTCCTTGGCGCGCTCGATGGAGTAGTACTTGCGGTCGTTGTCGGAGATGCCGTAGACGATTTCGTACTCGTAGTCGGCCTGCAGCGCGCAGTCGTGGATGTGGGCGCAGTCCCGGTAAGAGAGCCACATCGCCTGCCCGCGCTCGTAGTCTATCGGCGGGTGGCCTCGCGTGAGGTTGCCGATACGGATGTTACAGACGGAGAGGCCGTGCTCGTCGTGGTAGTAGCGGCCCAGCACCTCGCCGGTGGCTTTCGAGACGCCGTAGAGGTTGCCGGGGCGGGGGAGCTCGATCCCGTCAAGGCGGTACTGGTCGTCCGGGCGATACATCTCGGGTGTGCGCTCGTCCGTTTCGAAGGAGCCGACGGCGTGGTTCGAGGACGCGAAGACGAACTTCTCGACGCCCTCGTCGACAGCGGCCTCGTACATCTTCTGGGTGCCGTCAATGTTGTTTTCGAGGACGGAGTCCCAGGGGGCTTCCGGCCGGGGGTCGCCGGCCAGATGGATGACAGCGCCGACGCCGTCCATCGCCGCGGCCACGTCGCCCTCGCTGGACACGTCCCCGACGAGGTACTCGTGGTCGGGCTCCTCGGCGGGTGGGCTGTGGAACATGAGTTTCCACTCGTAGGCGTCCTCGAGTCCTTCGAGGATGGCCGCCCCGACAGCGCCGCCAGCGCCGGTGAGCAGAACCGGGTCGTCCATTCGTATGAGACGATACGTCGCACGCAATAGGTAGCTTGCGGTTCGCTTTTGTGTCGCCCAGCCGGACCGATTGTATGGAACCCACAGCTGCGCAGGAGGCGTGTTTCGAAGCGGGCGTCAAGTTCGGCTCGCTGTATCACCAGTTCGCGGGGACACCAATCAGCCCGGATAGCGCCGACTCGCTCGCAGCTGCAATGGAAGAGGCCATCGAGAACCAGCCGTTCTGTGAGACGGTCACCGTCAGCGTCCGCATGGAGGCGCTGGAAAGCGCTATCGCCGAGGGCGGGGCGGACTACACGGAACTCACCGGGCGGTTCATCGACGTCGAGATGCAAATCGAATACGAGGGGGTCACGGTCGAGACGAGCATGGCGATGGAGGACGGGTACCCGCTGATGCAGGTCGACGCAGTGCAGGAATGAAATAGCCAGAGAGCGGCCTGAATCCCTGGCACAGCCCCGAAAATTTTACCAGAGCGGGCTGTGAGACTTCCGACATGGCCCTCCACGCAGTCGACGATATCGACGACGCAATTGACGCGACGAAGTCGTTTCTGTTCCCGTTCGAGAAATGGACGTGGCTGCGGATGGCGTTCGTCGTGTTCTTCATCGGTGGCGGCAGTGTCGGATTGAACAACGTCCAGTCGTTCAGCAACTTCGGTGATTTCGGCGGGAACGGCGGCCCGGGCGGCCCCAGCGGTCCGGGAAGCGACTTTCAGCTGACCGCGCCACTCGAAACTGTGCTGTCCCTGCCGGGGGACTTCGCTCTGCAAGTCTCCGAACCCGGTGTCCCGTCCGGTGTGCCGGACGAACTACTCGCCGGGGCCGGGCTCCTCGTGTTCGCCGTTATCGGCCTGTTCATTCTGCTAGCACTCGCGTATGGTGTCCTGAGTAACTTCATGGAGTTCGTGTTGACCCAGGCGCTCATCGACCGCGAGATACACGTCCGCCAATATTTCAGCGAGCACGTCGGGAACGGCATACGGCTGTTCCTGTTTCGACTTGTCCTCGGGATTATCTGGCTCGGCATCGCACTCGTAATCGGCGCAGCCGGGTTCTTCCTCGTGCTCGGTGGCGAGGCCGCAAACGTCGGGGCATCGAGCGTCCTCGCGCTATCGGGACTGTTCATCGCTGTGTTCGCGGTGCTCGCGATAAGCTACGGCATCGTCTTTGGCTTCACCACGGTGTTTGTCGTCCCGCTGATGACGGCAGACAACGGCGGCGTTCTCTCGGGTTGGTCGCGACTCTGGGGTTCAATCAAACGCCACCCCAAGCAGTACCTCGCTTACCTGTTTTTCTCTATCGTCCTTCAGATTGGTGTCGGTATCGTCAGCGCGATTCTCGGAATCATCGCACTCATCGTCGTTGGGATTCCGGTCGGACTCGGCGCGTTCGCACTCTATCTTGTCATTCAGGGGACTGTCGGAATCGCTGTAGCCGGCGTTATTGGCCTGCTAGGCGGACTGGTTTTCATCGTCCTCAGTGCACTCATTCAGGTCCCGCTGACGACGTTCCTGCGATACTACGCGATGCTCGTGCTGGGTGATATCGACGCCGACATGGACCCGATTCCAGAGGTGCGCTCGGACATCCGGGCCGAGTAACTAGAATGGCTTTTCGGTTTCAGGACTGACCAGTCGGTCACGTCTTGCGGTTTCACTTTCACTTTCAGGCGGGCTTTTAATCCCTTACCACACAAATCGTCCCATATGAGTCAGTCAAGTCTGGACGACGACGAACTGTTCGGCGAGGCCGCAAACGAGATGCGAACCGACGTCGAGGAGTCGCTCGCAGAGGCCCGAAACGCACTCCCGGCGGCCGATTCGGTCTGGGACGTGGAAGCCGACAACACGCTCGGTGTGCTGAACTCGCTCAAGACAGCACTCGATGTGGGCGACGCCGAGGACCACCTCCGCGACGCAAAGAAGTGGTACACGATGGGCGAACGCGCGGACGCCTTCGAGGACGCTGATGACCTCGCTGAAGAAATCGAGACCATCGCGGACCTCATCGACGATGTCGACGATGCCCGCGAGCAGATCGGTGACCTCACCGCGACGATCCCACAGCTCCGAAGCACGCTCGAAGAGTTCGAGGGTGAAGACGGGGCGGACGCGGAGGCGGACGGCGACGCCGATGCGGAAGCCGAAGCCTGAGCGCAAGCTAGCCACGTTCCGGCGAATGCTCACCGCGTTCTCCGCCGGTCACCAGCGCATCGCTCGCGTCGTCCAGCGACTTTTGTCCCGCAAGTCCCGGTTTCGGTGAAATTGACTGCAGAAACAGGTCCGGCCGGTGCCTGGCAACCGGTGTGACATTCTATCCAAAGCCGTATTTACGGCCGGTCGAGCGCTTAAGTGTTCGTGGAGCAACAGTTCCGGCCACGCGATATGGACGACAGACTCACACGCCGAACGTTCGTCTGTGGCGTCTCGACTGCTGTAGCGACCGGTCTCGCGGGCTGTAGCGAGGAACAGTCGGGCGGCGGCGCGGGGACACCGACCCGGACAGGGGGGACCGACAGCATGGCAACGGAGCCAGCGAACGGCGGGGACACCGACACCACAGAAGCGGAGACTGGGGCGTATCGGAACGGCGTCGGACAGAACGCCAGCGTCTCCGTTGCGGTCCCAAACGATACTGCGGCCCTTACCAGTCCGTCCGTACAGTGGCGGGCAACCGCTGACGGCGTCTCCATCGAAGAAGCCGGGGAAGTGACCAGCGGGGCCGGGCACTACCACATCATCGTTGACGCCGACCCTGTAACGCCGGGCGAGACAATTCCGACGGACGACGCCCACATCCACTACGGGACCGGGCAGAAAGACGGCGTGCTGGAACTAGACCCCGGCGAGCACACGCTCCACCTCCAACTGGGGGACGGCGCACACACGGCGATGGCACTGACCGACAGCGTCGACGTGACCGTCAGCGACGAGGCCAGCCTCAGTGTCGAGACGAGCGTCGACGGGAGCGTCGTTGACTGGGAGGCCAGTGTCGAGAACTACACCATCGGACCCACCAGCGACGGTATCACGTCGAATACGGGCCATCTGCACGCGATCGTCAACACCGATCCGGTGCCGACCGGCGAGGTCATCCCAAACGATGCGCGACACGTCCACTACGGCGATGGCTCGATGAGCGGGAGCCTCGACCTCGCCGAGCAACTGGGCGATGCATACGAGGCCGGCGAGCACACAGTTCACTTCCAGATCGCGTCCGCAACACACCGTGCGACGACGCTCACCGCGTCGGAGACAGTGACGACGGAGTAGCTCGCAATCTCAGACAGGTCTTCGGCCTCAGACGATAGAGTCCGGGCGCGTCGAGAAGTAGTTGAACACCGCGCCGAGACCGATGCCGTAGACGACGTGAGCGATGAGCGTCAGCACCGCGTACAGCACCAGCGTGAGTCCGGACTGGTCGGTGTAGAAGGCGAGCACGAACCCGGTCCACATCGCGCCGCCGAAGAACGCGCCGCTGACGGGATCGGACTGGCCCGGGAGGTACGCTTTCAGCGAAGCGAACAGCAGCGGCCACGGGAACATCCCGCCGCCGAGGAAGATGAAGAAGCCGAACAGTACCTCCGGGACGTAGCCGGTCAGGCCCACGAGTTCCGTGAGGATTGCGAAGTCGTCGAGACTGAACGCACCCAGTGACTGGGCGATGAGGAAGACGACCGACATCATCGCTGTCCCGACGAGCCCGCCGGCAGCACCGACGACACCGTCGGCGAGAATCCCGGCGAGGCTATCGAACTCCTCGACCTCTGTGAGGCCGTCGTCGTTGATAGGCGGGTCCTCGACGCCGGGTGACGTGTCTTCCATGGTGTGTTGTAACATGGCAGTAGATAAAAAAGTTCCCGCACACGTTAGGCCAGCGAAGGACATATGTCAGAAATCTGTCCGCAATACCTATTACAAGGTGGGAAGAATCATGAAGAAATGGCGGTATCCTTGATAACATACGCCATGATTGTGTTCCCCTTGCACGGTGGCGACGTCAGGGCACCCAGTGCGGTGTTCGACCAGATCTTCGAGGTGTTCCTGCTGCTGGGAACAGCCGTCGGGGTGGTCGTCGTGGCGTACACGATGTACCACGCGCTCAAGTACCGCGACGACGGGGGCGGAACGGACCCGTACGCCGACAAGGTCGAACGGCCCGAAATGGGGGAGATGCCGACCGGCGGCGCGGGTGGCCGGAAGGTGTTCTACTCGTTCAGCATCAGCGCCATCATCGTCGTCTCGCTCATCGCCTGGACGTACTCGCAACTGCTGTACATCGAACAGGGTCCCGATCTGGCTCAAGAGGAGGCGCTGGAGATCGACGTAGAGGGATACCGGTTCGGCTGGGACTTCGTGTATCCGAACGGGCACACGACCAACACGCTCTACGTGCCACAGGACCGGGTGGTCAGGTTACAGGTGACCTCGACGGACGTGTTCCACAACTTCGGAATACCGGAGTTGCGAGTCAAGACCGACGCCGTCCCGGGCCAGTACACGTCGGCCTGGTTCACGGCCAACGAAACGGGAACTTACGCCGCCAAGTGCTACGAACTGTGTGGCAGCGGCCACTCGCTGATGACGACAGACGTGGTTGTGATGCCACAGGACGAGTACGAGGAGTGGTACAACGGGACTGAAGGTTCGGCCGGGAGCGGAGACCAACCGGCCGCGAACGGGACCGCAACCGAATCGACCAGCCTCGGGACACCGACCGCAGGCGACGTAGCCGCGACCACCGGAGGTGCCCCAGCATGAGCCACGACCACGGCCTCCCGCCGAAGTCGTCGGTCAGCCGATGGTTCCTCACAACCAACCACAAGGACATCGGCGTGCTGTATCTCATCACCGCGCTGTTCTTTCTGGTCTTTGGGGGCGTTCTCGCCCTGCTATTCCGCCTCGAACTGATTTCCTCAGGCGCTGACTTGCTGGGGTCGATGGGGTACAATCAGGCAGTGTCGACCCACGGCCTCCTGATGGTGTTCTGGTTCATTTCGCCGTTTGCCTTCGGCTTTGCGAACTACCTCGTCCCGCTACAGATCGGCGCGGACGACCTCGCCTTCCCGCGGCTGAACGCGCTGTCGTACTGGCTGTACCTGTTCTCTGGCATCCTGATGGGCGTCTCCTTCTTCCAGGGGACCACCTTCGCGGGCGGGTGGACGATGTACGCCCCGCTGAACACGCCGGCGTACATCCCCGGCGAGGGACTGGGGGCGACCTCGGTCGTGCTGGCACTCATCATGTTCACCGCCGCGGTGACGCTGGGGTCGGTGAACTTCCTGACGACGATGTACCGGATGCGCGCCGAGGGGCTCCGGATGCGGGACATCCCCATCTTCTCGCTATCGATCAACCTCACCGTCTGGATGATGCTCTTTGCCTTCGCGGCGTTGCTTGCGGCGCTGATGATACTCGCTTCGGACCACATCCTCGGGACGACCTACTTCCAGTACTCCATCGACGGGACAACGATGGCGACCGACGCGGACAACCCGGGTGCGTCGCTGCTGTGGGCGCACCTGTTCTGGTTCTTCGGCCATCCGGAGGTGTACATCGTCTTCTTCCCCGCGCTGGGCGTAATGGCAGAGTGCTTCCAGACCTTTACCGGGCGGCGGCTGGTCGGCCGCAAGTGGTTCATCATCTCGATGGTGCTGGTGGCGCTCCAGAGCTTCGTCGTCTGGATGCATCACATGTTCCTGACCGGCATCAACCTCCCAATCAAGACCATCTTCATGGCGACGACCATCGGCATCTCCCTGCCATTCGACCTGATGGTGTTCTCGCTCATCTACACGATGGCGAAGGGGCGGGTCCGGTTCACAACGCCGTTCCTGTTCTCGCTGGGCGCGCTCATCCTGTTCATCATCGGCGGCATCACCGGCGTCTTCCTCGGCGCAATCGTGCTGGACTACCAGTTCCGGGGGACATACTGGGTCGTCGCCCACTTCCACTACGTGATGGTGGCGGGCGCGACGGCTCTCTTTGGCGGCCTCTACTACTGGTATCCCAAGATAACGGGGAAGATGTACAACGAGACGCTGGGGAAGATACAGTTCGGCGTCTACTTCCTCGGGTTCAATCTGCTGTACTTCCCGATGTTCATCGCCTGGGAGACGCCGCGGCGCGTGTTCGTCTACCCCGATGGCCTGCAGATCTGGCACACGATGGCCACTGTCGGCGGGTTCATTCTCGGCGCGAGTTTCCTGCTCATGTTCTACAACCTTTTCGTGAGCCTCTGGCGCGGGGAGGATGTCGGGCCGAACCCCTGGGAGTACGCCACCTCCGCTGAGTGGGCCGCCGCCTCACCGCCGCCGCTCGAAAACTTCCCCGGGGTGCCGAGCTACGCCACCGGGAAACTGGAGTTCCTCGACGAGGAAGCAGTCACCAACCACACCGAGAGTACGCCCGGAGCCGCAGCGCATGGCCACGCGGCGACCGACGGCGGGACCGCGACGGACGGCGGCGCGGTGACGGCGAGGGCCGCGGTGACGGCCACCGAGGTGGAGACGGCCCACGAGGTCGGCGGCGAAGAGCACGCCAGCCACGCCAGCTTCTGGCCGTTCCTCGTCAGCTTCGGCGGGTTCATCGCGTTCCTCGGACTGTCCGGCGTGCGAACAGGGAGCGTATTCTACCTGTCGATGGCGGCCATCGGCGGGGTGGCGACGTTCGGGTCGCTTGTCGGGATGACCCGCGAGCCGTTCCACGCGCCGGAGATGGCCATCGCCGAACGGTGGCCCTTCGAGCGCGTCGAGAAGATGAAACTCGGGATGTGGACGTTCCTCGCCAGCGACATCGTCCTGTTCGGGGCCTTCATCGGCTCGTATGCCTTCGTTCGGGTCGCCTACGGCTGGACGGCTTGGCACCACGACCTCATCCCTGCCGAGCACGTGACCATGCCCGGCCTCATCAACACGTATCTGTTGCTCACGTCGAGTTTCCTCGTCGTGCTGGCGATGGTCGCCGCCGAACGCGAGAGCAAGCGCGGGACCGTCGCTGCGCTGGCCGGGACCTTCGCGCTCGGGGTCGGCTTCCTGATCAACAAGGGACTGGAGTGGCAGCACCTGTTCCACATCAGCACAGAGGCGTTCCCGAACGGGTGGAACCTCTCGACGAACATCGCGTCGTCGACGTTCTACCTGACGACGGGGCTCCACGGCGCGCACGTCACCATCGGGCTCATCATCTGTGCGTACATGACTGTCAGGGCCTGGAACGGGGCCTACCAAGGCGACGACAGTGCCATCGAGTACTTCGGTCTGTACTGGCACTTCGTCGACATCGTCTGGCTGTTCCTGTTCCCGCTCTTCTACATCCTCTAGAACAATGGACTGGAAAGGCTACACCGTGATATACGTCGTGTTGTTCGTGTTCGCGACCGCACAGGCTGTCGTCGAGTTCGCCGGCCTCGTCGACAGCGCCTACTGGGCCGCCTTCGCGCTCATCATGGTGCTGTCGGTCGTCAAGGCCGTCGGCGTCGCCGCGTACTACCAGCACCTCCGCTGGGAACCACGGGCCGTCACGTACCTCGTGCTAGGCGGGACTGTTGCTGCGCTCGCGCTGACCGGGGCCGCCGCGTACTCGATACTGTGAGGGTCTC
>NZ_JAAOHT010000150.1:0-1610 GCF_011440255.1 Haloarcula sp. JP-Z28
TCTGACCGTCAGGTCAGAACGGCAGCGGGGGCACTCGACGCCATCACGCCAGCGAACCTGCTGCAACAGGTCCGCTGCAGCCGATTCCGACACGAACCGGCTTATTGGGAACATATCGGGCACCGCTGGCGCGGTGCCCTTGCCCTCTTCGACTTTCAGCCGCAGCTCTCGCTATCAACAATCTCCTTCGCAAGAGCGATCTCCTATTATTGATCTGGTTTGCAGCTTCCAGCCTCTCCCTGAGTAATTCATAGCACTTCTACTGTCTGAGTACACACCACTGTGTCCGCTGTTCTCCTCTCCGGCCCACAAGAACAGCGGACATCGTGGTGTGACTACGACCGAATAACACCACGATGTCCGCAGTAATTGACTCCTGATTTCTCAAACGCCCAGTAGAACAGCGGACATCGTGGTGTCGATTTAGTATTATGCCTATCTTTTTCAGTCAGACGCCACGATGTCCGCAGTAATCTGGCAATAGAGACCATCTGATACGGTGTTACTGCAGACACCGTGGTGTTCTCTGTGACACACTGCTTGCTCGATGATCTGGGAAGGGCCTCCGTGAGACGTACAGTTCTGACCCCTGTCTGTAATCTCCTCTCAGATTGGTCGACCCCAGAACGCTCGACAGTGTCGTCATCATAATTGCAATAACAAATACAGAATCCTCCATGGCTCTAGCTTCCGGTTCCAGCGTCAATGTTGGCGTCATATTGGTCGCGCTAGACGCTGCAGCGTTCCTAGTCATCTGCCGGGACCGCTGCTGAACTCAGAATATCATTGAACAGTTCCTTCTATATATTTTACAATAGCCCACTTGCCAGTCATCGTGATAACCAATAATCCACCCGCGACGTTCTACTGCTTTCACTCATTCAAGTAATTCAAACACGGGAGTGGTGCACCGATATCTAACCATCTCTGTGGTAGCTGTCATCTGAACGTCCGTTCAACAAGCCGTGCCTCTGCTTTTCTGAGATGGTTCGATGCAGTGCTCGGGGCACAACCGAGTTCTTTGGCAACGTCCTCGACGCTCCCATTTCGTGGGACGTCGTAGTACCCGACTTCTCGTCCCACGGTGAGTGCCTCGCGCTGGCGTGAAGTGAGGCCGGTGGCAAATGTTCCGGGACTGGCATCGTATTCGCCGATTTTCCGGACATTTATCGAAATCCCATCGGGAAGTGCACTCCGGACCTCTTCGAGCGCGGCAGGCTCCCCGACGACGTCGAACAACACGATCCCATGCGGCCGGTAGGCAACCGGTGGGACTATCATTAGGGTCGGCTGTTTGAACGCCGTGTAGAACTGTCGTGATCGGTCAGTCTCTTGGCCACGGATGAACGCATAGAACGCCTCATCCCGAACGGGTGTAATATCGTAGCTTTCCATGGTTTCAACCCCACAAAGCGCCGATTCGTAGGGCTCGCGATCGCCGACGACATAGAACAACGTATAGGCAATTCCGTCTTCGACGCCGACTTTCCATGTGACGAGCCATTCGCGCTTGATTGCATCGCTTTCGGTCATAAGGCGGTGCATCGGACGCTGATACTCCAGTGCATACTGGATCTCCAAGCGGAGATATCTCACAGGCGAGTTCTGAA
>NZ_JAAOHT010000151.1:0-1584 GCF_011440255.1 Haloarcula sp. JP-Z28
GTACGTGTTTACCCCGAGGACTCAACGGCCGGCACAGCCTGATCTCGTGAAATCATCTCGTTGTTCCGGGAGACTCGCTTGAGCTCGTCATATGGATTGCGTCCCTGCTGGCGCCATGTCGCCAGCAGGGACAGCACCGTCTCATGAACGAACATCCCGCGGTCATTGCGGAGCGTTCCGATCAGTTTCCGGAGAACCACCGGCTCACGAAGCGCGTTTTCGGCGGCATTGTTCGTCGGAGAGACCGCTGGCTCACCGACGAAGGTGAGCCAGTGGTCGAGGCCACCTTCGATCTTTCCGAGTAGTGTTGCCACTGGTCCGTCGGGAACTGACCGCTCAATCAGTGATTCAAGCTCTCTCCGCGCCACACGCTGGAGCTCTGCTCGCTCACGAGTGGTCAAGTCGCTCTCCAGCCGGGTCTGGAGAGCGACGTACAACTGTTTGAGAGAGTCGTAGATCGGTTCGCCTTCCGGTTGCTTCTCAGCGGCATCTTCAGCCTCTCGCAGAATATGAGCCCAACACCGCTGGAGATTGTCGCTGAAGGCTGGATAGGCCGTCCACCCATCACAAATGACCGTTCCCGCGAAGTCCTCGCCGAGGACTTCCGCGGGAACATCGCTTCCACGACTCTCTCTAACCGCGTAGAGCGTGTGGTTCTCGGTAGTGAACGTCCAGATCCATGCTTGCTCACCATCTCGCTTGATGCCTGTTTCATCGATGTGGACAACGTCGGCTTGCTGGATCTGGCGACAGATCTGTTCGTATTCACAGCGACCGGCGCGCGCAGCGCGCTCGGTCGCGTGCCATGCAGTCGCACCTGACAACTCCAGTCCGTGTAGCTGCTCGAAACGGTCTGCAATCTTCCGATAGGGAAGGCGGTAATCGTACCTCGACAGTGCTGATTGGGCGATAACGTTCACCCCGAACTGCCCCTCATCGGGGCAGTCGGGGTGTGTAGCGACTGTCTCGGTTCCACAGGAGTCGCATTGGTAGCAGTGGCGGTTGTACTGCGTGAGTTCTGGTGGTTGTGGATCTGGTATCTCCTCGACGAGTCGGGGGCTGACGCCCACCGACTCGTCGAAGTGTTGGCCACACTCTGGACAGCAGTCACGGGTGACCTCAACTTCTTCGTCTGGATCAGCGGTAGAGCGCCACTCTGGCTCGTGACCGTCTTTTCGTCCGGGAGTGCCGCCGTCAGTTCTGACATCGTCGTCTTCGTCATCTTGCGAGGTCGGGGACTCGTCAGTCCCCGACCGTCGCTTACTCGGTGGTGTATGTGGATTCTCGTATTTACGAAGCCGTGTTTCGAGTTCTTCGATCCGTTCGTCTTTCTCCTCAAGCTTCTCCTCAAGATCGTTGATTCGTTCTTCCATCTGGAGAAACCGCGAGAGAAGTTCGTCTTTGCTGAGGTCATCTCGATCCACTATGACCACCTCAGCGGTCCCTCAGCAGGGTCACCGGGATGGTCTCCGAGCGGAGACCATCCCTGAAGAAGTTCAATTAGCCCTTGCTGAGGGTGCATATACCCCCGATTGGTCGCCTGCTACGAGACAGTGGCGAAATTCATTGGGGCTAAACACGTAC
>NZ_JAAOHT010000152.1:0-1583 GCF_011440255.1 Haloarcula sp. JP-Z28
GACCAGCGCGTAGAGGCACAGGTCGTCTCGACCGCCGAGTTACAGGCTGACGGCCTCGATAACTGGGTTGACGGCTTCCGGCGGCAGGCCCGCACGCTCTCGTCGGTCAAGGAGTTCCAGAACGGGCAACCGGGCGTCATCAGGGACTACCTCTTGCTCGAATCGGACGACCTCACGTCCGAGTTCGTGGCCGTCCACTACGTCCAAGCTTCCGACGGCACGGTAGAAGCGAGCACCGCAAGCGGCGTCAGCGGGGAGACGCTGGCATCCCTCGGCGTTCCGTGGGGGTCGGAAATGACAGCCATCGACGACGAGACCGACACGCCGGGGAGTGTTGTCGTTCCGGCGGAGCCCTACCGGTCGCCGGTGACAAACGACAGCGTCCTGGCATTCGTCAGCTCCGCACCACAGAACACAGAACACGTCGTCGTCGTCGAGGCGAACCTCTCCGCCCGCACCGAATCGTTCCGCGGGTCGCTGGCCGACAGCGAGACGACGATTCTCGGATCGGAGGGCGCGACCGTCGTCGGTAAAAGCGTGCCAGAGGAGACCGCCACTACGGTCACGAACGGGGGTGCCAATGGCTTTACCCAGTCATCGGAGACGGTATACGGGTACGCGAGCCTCGATAGTGTTCTGTGGACAGTCGTAACGCAGGTGCCGGCGTCGAGCGCCTATGCCCTCCGGAACCAGATCGCCACCAGCCTTGTCCTGACGCTCGTGTCCGCAGTGGTGGTCCTCGGCGGCGTGACCATCGCGATGAGCAGGCGCTCGGCGACAGCCCTCTCGGAGCTCGCCGAGACAGCCGACGAGATGCGAGCCGGTGGCCTCGACGTGACGCTCGAAACATCCCGGTCCGACGAGATCGGCCGGCTGTTCGACGCCTTCGACGAGATGAGGCAGTCGCTCCGCGAGCAAATCGCTGACGCGGAGGCGGCCAGAGAAAATGCCGAATCCGCCAGAAACGAGGCTGAATCGGCGAAAAGAGAGGCCGAAGCGGCTCGTGAGGCCGCAGAGGAACTCAGCGAGAGCCTCCAGAACCGCGCCAAGGACTACGCCGAGGTCATGGCCGCCTGTGCCGATGGGGACCTGACGGCGCGGATGTCGTCCGACACGGACGCCGAGTCGATGGCCCGGATCGCAACAGCCTACAACGACCTGCTCGACGAGTGGGAAGAGACCATCCGCGAGGTCCGGTCGTTCAGCGAGGCCGTCGACACCGCGAGCGAGACGGTCTCGGAGAACGTCGACGCGGTTCAGGACCGCAGCACCAGCGTGAAATCCTCGGCCGCAGAGATGGCCGACGGGGCAGAGACACAGTCGGAGAAACTCGAAACCGTCTGGAAGGAGCTGGAGGACCTCTCGGCGACCGTCGAAGAGGTGTCTACTGCCGCCGACACAGTCAGGAATCGGGCTGATGAAGCCCTCAGTCGGTCACAGAGCGGGCGAACGGCCGCCAAGCGGGCGGCGACGGCTCTCGACGATATCGAGCGGTCGACCGACGAGACCGTCGCACAAGTCGAAGAACTGGACGCGCTGATGGGAGAGATCGAGTCCGTCACCAACCTCATCACCGATATCGC
>NZ_JAAOHT010000153.1:0-1562 GCF_011440255.1 Haloarcula sp. JP-Z28
AAATAGTGGCCGTCAGCAGAAACTCAACGACATCCAGTTCCGGATTGCTCATTCCCACTGATGTTACCACGCAACCGGTATAAGTCACTCGAAGCCCCGATGGCCGACACCAAGGTAATATACCACCTCTGTGTGTTTCAAACATGGCAGCTGATAACACATTACTCGCAGTGTATCGGAGCCGCATCGGCGAGCCGACGACCGACGACGAGGCCTACGGGTACTGGCTGTTTGTCATCGGCATCGTACTCGGAATCGTCGGACTCCTGCTGTTCTATTCGACAGCGTCCCGTAGCACGCCGCGGCAGTTCGGCTATCTGCTGGGTGCTATCGGGCTCATACTGCTGTTTGCGGGACCGACAATCAGACTGCCCCTGACACGCCGCGGCCTGATACTCACCTACCTCGGTGCCGTGGTCGGGCTGGTCGCGATGGTATGGTTCACCACGTTCTACCCGTCGAACTGGACCGGCCCCGAGGGGAACCCGGCGGTGACGCTGTACATCGCCGGCCTCGGGCTGATGGCGGTCGGGGCGGTCCTCTCCCCGCTGCTGACCGGGCGGAAGGAGGCGTACGACGAGGCCGTTCGGACGGCACAGGAGGCGACTGAACTGGCCGAGCAGGCATCGGCGGACGCCGATCGGGCGTCCCAGGAGGCCAGCCAGCAGTCCCAGGTCGCCGACCAGGCGACCCGCGAGCGCGACACGCTGGCCGAGGAACTGGCGACCAGCGAGGCCGCTCGCGAAGAGCTTTCGACTGTCGCCGAGGCAACCGAGGCGGAACTCGCCGCGGCCCACGCCACCATCGCGGCCGCGATGGACAGCAAGGCGACGTTCGAACTGTACGAGGACTCGGCGGGCAAGTACCGCTGGCGGCTCCGCCACCGGAATTCGAACATCATCGCCGACAGCGCACAGGGGTACGCCTCGCGCCAGAAGGCGATGCAGGGGCTCCGCAGCGTCCAGTCCAACGCCGCCGGCGGGGCCGTCGTCTTCTTCGAGGACGCGACCGAGGACGACACCGCCGAGGACGTGCCGGTCGTGCCGGCCCCCGAAAGCGACGCCGCGTTCGAACTGTTCGAGGATTCGGCCGGGGAGTTCCGCTGGCGCTTGCGCCACGACAACGGCAACATCCTCGCCGACAGCGGCGAGGGGTACGCCTCGAAGTCGAACGTCCGTTGGGCGCTGCAGAGCGTCCGCGCGTACGTCCCCGGCGCGGCCTACCTCAGGGTCGACCCCGTCGCCTACGAGGTGTACGCCGACGCCGCCGGGGAGTTCCGCTGGCGCTTGCTCCACCGCAACGGTAACATCCTCGCCGACAGCGGCGAAGGATACAGCTCCCGGTCGAACGCCCGGCGGGCGGCCCGTCGAGTCAGCGAACTCGCACCCGATTCCGCGGTCGATGATCGTTTCGAGGTGTATGAGGACGCTGCCGAGGAGTGGCGCTGGCGGCTGCGGGCCGACAACGGCGAACTCATCGCCGACAGCGGCGAGGGGTACGCGAACCGGTCGAAGGCGATGGACGCCGTCGAGCGGGTCCAGTCCTACGCCGCCGACGCCGAC
>NZ_JAAOHT010000154.1:0-1432 GCF_011440255.1 Haloarcula sp. JP-Z28
CGTTTTGCCGGAACAGACCCTACAGGCAGGTATGCCGACCATCGCCGAGACGCACATCATCAACCGCGAGCGCGTCCAGCCCACTCACGCGAACAACTACCAGAGCGCCCACGGCGGCATCGTCATGAAGTGGATGGACGAAATCGGCGCGATGTCGGCCATGCGGGCCGCCAGAGAGACCTGCGTGACCGCACAGATGTCCCGCGTCGATTTTGAGCGCCCGATTCCCATCGGCGACACCGCTCTCATCGACTCCTACGCCTACGCCACGGGCCGAACCAGCGTCCGGGTCCGCATCGAGGTCGCACGCGAGGAGCCACACACGGGCGAAACAGAGGAGACGACCAGCGCGTACGCCACCTTCGTCGCAGTCGACGACGGGAAACCAACGCCGGTCCCTGAGCTAACTGCCGAAAGCGAGGAGTGCAAACGGTTGCGCGAAACGGCACTTGCAGAAGAGCCGGAGCGGTAGCACCCGGAAACCGATAGCAAAACATCGTCGCTTGGCCACTAACTACGGTTTTCTGCAGTCAAGTAGCGACTGCTACGGGGTTTCAAAGTAATCGAGCATATCCAGCACCGCGCCCATGATGAAGCTGATGACACTGATGACCAGAACAAGCCCGGTGAGAAGCGTCGAAATCGGTGGGTTCAGCAGAAACTGGAAGCCAGCGATAAATACGCAGGTGACCATCCCGACGACCAAGAGAAACGAGCCTGCGCTTGGGTCCTCACCGGTGAGAAATTCGAGGCCATTGAGGAAGCCCGACGTCTGTGGCTGTTGTTCCTCAACGACGTCTTCACTCATTGTCGGCCTCAGACTGTGCCGTCGCTGCCTCCTGAATAATCTGTACGAGATGCGATACCCAGAGTCCGCCGGTAAATCCGAACAGAGCGGAGACGACGACAGCTTTGGTGAGGGTGCCAAGTGGAGAGGCCGCCGCTATCAGACAGAGCCCTCCGAAGAGGAGCATCATGCCGTACTGGATTCGTGTGTCGAGGTCAATGCGTGCGATGGTCTGTGTGAAGGTTGAGCTCATGTGGTGGTGGCTGGTCGGGCCGTGCTTACGCGTCGTTTGCTACACTGCTGTGAATCGACGGCAACCCCTGCTCAGTTAGCGTCCGCTTGGAGCAGCCGTTTGATTTCGCGGTGCGAAGTGAGGGAGGCCGAAGACGGTTGTCGGCCAGAAACCGAGGAGCTGGCCCGACTGTCTGTCGCCGCGGACAGCGTAGAAATACAGCGCCAGCGCAACGGACGCCGGAGCGGCGGTCGCTTTCCGATTGCGACGCCGCGTCTCCCTTTCCCTGCGTGGTACTCACATGCAACGTTAGGCCTACTCCGGTATATCCCTTTGCAAGGGGTCAGCAGAACTGACGGCCTCAAAACCTCATAGGAGACCGATATTCGGGATTATAGCTGCCACTGGCACAC
>NZ_JAAOHT010000155.1:0-1430 GCF_011440255.1 Haloarcula sp. JP-Z28
CGCTATTCACCTATGGAAACGCTGCTACCTAGACGAACCACCGTTATCGACAAAATATTTGCGCCGTCCTGTAGTCTGCGGCTCTCCCAGCCGGCAGGCGGCCGATATCTTCAGGCGGTGCGGTCGCAGTCTGGCGATAGCTGTTGCTAACGCTGGCCCCGACCGGCCACTGAGGGCCGCCCGCCCGGCGGCCCTCAGTTCCCTCCTCTATGAACTCACATCAGGCGGGTCGTATACTTCGCCCCGGTCTAGCATGTGGTAGATCGACACCAGCATTTTCCGAGCGCAGGCGACGATTGCCTTCTGTGAGTTCTTCCGGCTAGCTAACCGCTCATAGAACCGGCTCAGGTACTCATCGTTACAGGTGTGAACTGCTGTGTTTGCAGCCTGGACGAGCAACCACCGGACACGACCCGATCCACGTTTCGAAATACTCCCTTCGATCCGCGAGTCTCCTGACTCGCGGATCACCGGGTTCAATCCCACGTAGCTGACAACCGATTTATCACCGTCAAACCGACTGATCTTGCCTAACTCGGCGTAAATCGTCAACGCCGTATAGTAACTCACGCCGGGAATGGTCATCAGCAGCTGGGTCTCCTTCAGAGACCCAGCGCGCTCCTCGATCGTTTCTTCGAGTTCCTGTATCTCCTCGGTGAGCGTCTCTATCAGTTCGAGATACGACTCCAGCAACGCGTCCCACGGCGTCGGGAGCGAGAGTTCCCGGAGGAACTCTCGTCCCTCCTTGTTCAACGGCTTCACGTCCTCAGTGATGCCGTGATCGGAGAGAAGTCCGTGAATCTTGTTGGCGTACTTTGTCCGGTTTTCGACTAGGGTCTGTCGCCCGCGCACGAGTGCGCGGGCTTCCCTGATCTCGTCGGTCGGAACATAACTCTCTGGCACCGAGTTCAGCCGCACCATCCGCGCGAGTTCTTTTGCGTCGACGCGATCGGTTTTCTTGTCCGAGTTAGCAATCTGATTCAGCTCCTTCGGGTGAGCGACAGTCACATCCAAATGTTCGGACAGCGTATCGTGGATGTGGTAGTAATTGCTGGTCGCTTCGAGTGCGGCTTCGGCACCAGCGTACCGCTGGGCGAGGTCGTCGAGGTTCGCGTTCTCGACGCGAACCTCTTCGACGATCTCCCCAGCCTCATCCATTACTGCCACCTGTGCGTACCGTTTGTGGACATCAATTCCAAGGTACATTGTCTGTTCACCCGGGACGCCAGTGCGTGAAGCAGAGATTCACCTATTCGGGCTTTCCCGGATGCCGCGGGCGCGGCATCCGGGCTGTAACGCCCATGACTCGGCTTCCTTCGCACACGGACCAGTCAACACGACGTGCTCGATGGCACGGAATAGCGGTCGGTCTCTTGCGCCCCATGTCTTAGTTCACGCTCTCTTGGGATAGCAGCGTTTCCATCAAGTCA
>NZ_JAAOHT010000156.1:0-1415 GCF_011440255.1 Haloarcula sp. JP-Z28
AGTCGGCGAGGGCCACTTCTTGGGCGTCGGTGTCGATGCCGACGACCTCGTCCTGAATAAATGACGTCGACGGCTGCTTGATTTCGTGGACAGGGATGGCGATGTTCTCCTGCACGCTCGGGTCCCGAATGCAGCGGTGTGACTCGTGTAAAACCAGATGATAGTCCGTCTCAGAAACCCACGTGACATCGACGTCCGTCTCACCATCTAGCTCGTCCTCTAAACTCTTTATTGCCCCCGCGCCAGCGTACCCCGCACCGAGCACGACCACGTTCTCTGTCATAGGCCACTCTCCGGAGTCATTAGATACAAACCCTTTGGAATCGGTCCACGGCTTTGCTGTTGTCCTCGCATGCTGGCTCGCGGTTGTGACCCAGTCCCCTAAGTTTGCAGTCACCTTCGCTCCCCCCTCCTGAGCGCAAACAGTTCCTACCGTTCCTGAAACCCCCTCCTAATCACCTACGTGCGGATTCAGGCCGCCGTTTCCAGCCAGTCAATTGAATAGGAGACGGGTCATCCGGGGGCCAATGGCTAGCATAACAATTGTGCTGCTTGTCAGGACTGTCCGGCGCAGGGGCGGTCGGGCTCATTCGGCGCGGCCCACGTAACGGCGTTGTGCAAGAGCTTCTGGACGACCGGCCGGTGGTACACTGGAAACGTCTCGTGGCCGGGCTGAAAGTAGAAGATTCTTCCTGCATCACGGTAGTAACAACACCCGCTGGGAAACACCGTGCCGTCGTCACACCAACTTACAGTCACCAGCGTGTCCGGTGTCGGCAGGTCGAACCCCTTTCCGTAGATCTCGGCACGTTCGAGTTCGAACTCCTCGGGTAGTCCATCGGTAATAGGATCGCTCGCTTCGACGACCCAGACGTGCTCACGCTCGCCCTCCTCGCGCCGGCGCAGGGTGCCAGTCCCCCCCATGAGTGCCTCGAACGGCTTCGACTCGTGACTGGAATGGAGCGGGATGAACCCCATCCCGTCACGGACGGCCTGCTCGACGCGGTTCGCAGTCGCATCGCTAACAACATCGTGGGCGATATCGCTCCACCACAGTAACACATCAGTTTCGGCGAGCACCGTCTCGGTCAGTCCGTGGGCTGGGTCATCGAGTGTCGCTGTCTGAACGGTGTGGCCGTACGAAGTAAGCGTCTCAGCCAACGTCGTGTGGATCCCGTCGGGGTACATCGCATTGGCCGGGCCTGTCGCCCGTTCATGCTGATTTTCGTTCCACACGGTGACTGCAACCATACAAGAATACACTGAATAACCGGAGAAAAATATGGCTCGCTCATGCGTAGCACATTGTTGATTTCACAGCGTCGCTCGAACAGCGTGTTTGAGAGCAGCTCGGCCTGGTTTCCGAAACAGCTCTCGACGTAGCTGAAACGCTCTGAGATACTGTGGTAGCTTGT
>NZ_JAAOHT010000157.1:0-1383 GCF_011440255.1 Haloarcula sp. JP-Z28
CGACGCCGTGCGTGCGCGAACTTGGTACGGTGAATTTCGTGAACTCGTTTTGATGTGTGTCGTTCACAATATCAAGCAGTCTCTGAAACAGTGAAATCAAGCTCCGTCTGGCGATTCACCACGGCCTCGTCTCTTGACCCTGCTTGTTGGTGTAGGTCTCGGATTTGGAGCGGTATCTCTGTATCCGCCGATTTTCCCCATGATTGAGTGGGCTATTTCGGTATGGTTCGTTCTTTGGGGAGTATCTCGGTTTTATGTCTACGGGATAGCAGACCCTCTCACCTCCGCTGGAGGCAGTTTGTTGATGCTCGGTGGATTCACCTTGGCCTTGCACCAACTCATACCGATGGGCGAACTCGCCGGTGCTATCGCTAATTTCATCCCGGCTCTCGGTATCTTTGTAGAATTGTTCGCCGAGCATTACCGTGAACAAGATTAATTGCAGAAGCACAACAGGTGCGCAGTTTTATTGAGCAGATATCTCAGCCAGCACAGTAAGCATAAAACTCCAGTCACAGCGGTAGCGACCCCCATTTTGTGTCCCTCTGCGGGTGAGAGGATGTCTCGAAATATGTCCTGCCGTCGTTCGGAAGACCTGTCGCAGCCACTCACCGCACAGTTCGTCGAGTCCATCGCGACGACTGTTCGAGGACAGTCCGGCAGCGCCGATGTTCAAGCGGTTGTCCTCCGTATGGTGGCCCGGCGATCAGACAGTATCGACCTCCCGGACGTACTCGAACTTCGCTCGCTTCTGGACGTCAACGGCGAGCAGGCAGACACGTTAGAGAAACAGGTCACAACCATCATCAGCGCCATCGACGCCGAACTCGCTGGTTGGGACCGCCGGGAGGTCGCTGCATGAACGCAGCAGGAACGGCCACGTTGGGCGATTTCGGCGCTGGTGGCCCACGCTCGGATGCGCTGATTGACACACAGAGCGCGGCACAGGAGGCCGCTGCGGGCGAATGGGAATTTCTCGCCGCTGGCAACGACACGGTCGGGTGGCACATCCCCGACACTGGAGCCACAGTCCTGCTCAAACACAGTGACGCTGGCTGGACGCTCGAACGGGCGACCAAACTGGTCGGGACGCGGCGGTCACTCGATGCTGGGCTGGAGCTTGCCAGCTCGTACATGGCGGATCGACCGGAGGGAGCGTCGGCATGGCGATGATTGAGCGTGAGCAGTGGCGTCGTGAGGAACGCCAGCGAGTTTCGGCAGCACTGGCACGCGCCCGGTTCTGGCAGTCGGTTGCGCCACACAAAATCGGCTTCTGGGACGCCGTCGACGAGACGCTGCTGGCTCACTACCCGGGCTGTCGGTACAAACGCAGGACGACACTCGATGACTTCCGAGAGGAGGATTCATGAGCGACACTCCTGA
>NZ_JAAOHT010000158.1:0-1376 GCF_011440255.1 Haloarcula sp. JP-Z28
AGTCTTTCACTCGGTACCAGGAGTGTCAGCGTTGTCTGACGTATGATTTATACCATTCGCACAAGACACTATATGCGTATGATACGGGTGATGCAATGACGCGAGTGGCAGTCGGGATGCAGAAGGGCGGCGTCGGAAAGACAACCACCAGTATCAACGTCGCCGGCGCACTGGCTGAACGGGGGCACGATGTCCTCGCGGTCGACGCCGATCCGCAGGGCGGGATGACGCTAAAGTTGGGGCATCGGGAGCGGTACCGCGAACACGATGACACGCTGTTCGATGTACTTGCCGACGTTGGTGAGTTGAATTACGGCGACCTCGGAGAGCTCGTGCTTGTTGACGACGAGTTCGATTTGATACCGGCGTCGTTGAAGAACTTCGTGCTGGAAAAGCACCTGCACACCGACCGTCGTGGGACCGAATCGCTGGCGCTGGCGCTCGACGAATCCGGCCTCGACGACGCGTACGACTACATCGTAATCGACACCCCGCCAAATCTCGGGCCGCTAGCCGACGGGGGTATCCTCGCAGCGGAGAACGTTCTGTTCCCGACACGAGTGAACGTCATCGCTCGGGACTCGTTGGAGATACTGTTCGATGAGATCGACACCCTAGAGGCAGAGTTCGAGTGTTCTGTCACGACGGCCGGTGCAGTGTTGAACGAGGTTCCCGCGCAGGGCAACATCGCTGCCGAGCTGGAGGCGTGGTTCGTCGAGACGTTCGGCGAGGAATTCGTCTTCGAGATTCCGGATCGTGACGCCGTCGAGCACGCCATCGAATACCGGACCTCGGTGTTCGCGTATGATCCGGATGATGCGGGCTATCCGTGGGATTCGGACCCCATCGCAGACCTACGCGACCAGTACGACCAGATTGCAGCACACCTGGAGGAGACACTATGAGCGACGACGACGTTCTCCGCGACCGGTTCCGGTCACACCAGCCAGACCAGACAGATAGTACAGACAATACGAATGATGCGAATGATACGAGTGAGACAGATATGGCAGATGTAGCGCACGAGACGCAAGAGACGGATACGACGGAAGAGACGAGTGTTCGGGAACGGAAGCAGGAAGCGATGTACCTCCGGCCCAGGCAACGCGAGCGACTGCGAGAGTTTTACGACGAGTTGGACGGCCGCTCGAAGGTCGCCGGCGAGGGCGGGCTCGCGAAAAACGACGACTTCTACGAGGCGTTCGTGGCGTTCGTCCTCGACGAGCGCCGCGAGGAGTTCATCGAGTATCTCGACCTGGACGAGTTGTAGAGAGTTTCTGAGATATCGGCTGTTTCGCGGTAGCCGAGTGGTTCTTTTGACGTGTTACACCGGAAACAGTGGGGTATGCAAACACATTAATAGTTGTCCGTCAGTC
>NZ_JAAOHT010000159.1:0-1303 GCF_011440255.1 Haloarcula sp. JP-Z28
AACCGAACCCACTGAAGCGCAGTTTCCAGAACTTACTGTTGATTGTCACGTAGTACCTCAGAAACAGGATACCGGTCTGAAGTTCCAGTCACCGCCCGTAGTTGGGGGACTCGCTCCGAGAGTTCCACAGGCGTGTGGCTGTCCGATCCAAGAACGAACTGGATTCCATACTCAGTGAACAGATATAGCACCGCTGGGTCAGGATGTACCCGCCCAAGTGATCCATGGACGCGGCCAGCATTCACTTCAGGGATTGTTCTGGAGTCAACAAGCGCACGCACAACCCGGTCATAATCTTCCCGCGCTCATCCGTAGCACATTGTTGATTTCACAGCGTTGCTTGAACAGCGTGTTTGAGAGCATCTCGGCCGGGTTTCCGAAACAGCTCTCGGCGTAGCTGAAACGCTCTAAGATACTGTGTCAGCTTGTCTTTGGAGATACCTCAGTGGGGCGAGAGCCACCGTCGCACCTGCGACGCGTGGCTCTCGCAGGTGTTGACGTGCACCTCATCGTCGGCGTATTCACCGTCGCCGTGGACGACGTATTCGCGGTCGAATACGTCGTCGTCTTCGAGCGGTTCGTATGCTCGAAAGCCGTCGGTATAGACAGTGAGCGACTCCTGCTGGCGGTCGGCCAGCAGGAGTCGAATCGTCGATTCGTCTGCGGCTTTCGCCGGGATCACGTACCGCTGTCCGGTGCCGCGGTCGGCGATGATGAAAACCGGTGGCTTGTCTCCATTATACGAACCACGCCCACGCGTGGACAGGCCACGCGAGCGCGACTCCCGGTCGCGCTCGCGGCCTTTCTTCCCGGCAGAGACGTACACTTCGTCGATTTCAACCGGTCCGACGAGTTCGAGGGAAGGCGCATCGAGCGCTCTAACGAAGCGCTCGATGCGCCGGTGCATGGTTTTGTGTGTGACTTCGATCTCGCACTGTAGTTGGCGGAGACTGGTGTTAAACCGGAGAAACGCGTAGATCGAGAACAACCACCGGCGGAGCGCAATCTTCGAGTGAGCGAAGATTGTCCCAGTCTTGTCGTTGAACGTGCGGTCGCAATTCTTACAGAGATACCGCTGAAACTCTCTGTAGCTGCCGTTTCTGACCGTCCGGTCAGAACGGCAGCGAGGACAGGTAACACCGTCACGCCAGCGAACCTGTTCCAGCAGGTCCGCCGCGACCGATTCCGATCCAAACACATCTAGCGGAATCATTCGTGTCGGGCACCGCTGACGCGGTGCCCTTGTCCTCTTCGAATCCACAGCTGCCGCTCAACAATATCCACAATCTCCTACGCAAGAGCG